>CALVIJ010000018.1 GCA_944329505.1 uncultured Bacilli bacterium
TATTCTTCTACTACTTTAATACCAGCTATATTAGAAAGTGCCATAGCTACTTATCTAGTATATATAGGTGGAGCAAAGTTCTCTATTATATATAGATTATTTGTCACTGTGCCACCGTTTATTGTTCCAATCATTCCAAATTTAGATTGGTTTGCTACGGCTATTGTTGGCGTAACATTACCTCTAGCCGTTTATATTTATATGAATTATGTTCATGTAAATAAAGCAGAAAGATTATCTAAAAGAGAAAGACGAAGCTATAACCCGGTTGTCTATGTTCCAGTATTTGCATTTATTGCTGTACTTGCGGGTTTCGTAATGGGGCTATTTAAATATCAGCCAATTGCCGTTTTATCTGGTAGTATGTCTCCAACATTTAATAGGGGAGATGCCGTAGTTGTTAATAAACTTACAACTGCTGAAAAAGACGAATTGAAAAAAGGCGATATAATTCAATTTGTCAGTGGAACAAAGTATGTTGTCCATCGAATAGTGGATATTACAAACGATGAACGCGGCAATAAACTTTTTATTACAAAAGGTGACCATAATAATACAATTGATGCCGACAAAGTCGCTTTAGAAAATGTAAAAGGAAAAGTATCATTTGTTATACCATTGATTGGATATCCATCAGTATGGTTAAGTGGTGCAATTTCATAAGAAGGGGAGAAGAAAAATGAAACAAAAAAATGAAAATGAAATTATTTTAAAACAGTGGGTTAGAGTCTTTTTGATAATCGCTGTTATTGCCGTAATGGTGGTATCCATTGTCTCAATTGTTAAAAGCCTAAATCCAAAAGACTCTGGACAAGAAGAATTATATTCTTACACATATAATTCAAATTTAGATTATAAGGTTTATCTAAAAGACAATAGTTTTTTTACGTCACCTTATATTGGAATGAATAAACAATATATAACATCACTAATTGATTATATTGATGTAAATGCAATTTATAATTTTCAAAGTACCAAAGAATTAGACTACAGCTATAATTATTCGATAGTTGCAACTACTAAAGGATTATATCAAAATACCGATGGAGAAGATGTTGAGGTTTGGTCTAGAGAGTATCCAATAGCCAACCAAGGAGATCAAAAAGGTAGTGGTAAATCATTTAAAATTAATCAAAATATTAAATTAGATTATAACGAATACAATGATATTATGACTGATTTCCGTAATCAATTTGGTTTGTCATTAGATGCAAGAGTTGATTTAAGTGTAAAAATCAACATCACTGCCGGATTAAAAAATGCATCAGCAAAAGAATTACAAACAACAAATAATATGGTATTAGAAATTCCATTATTACAACAAACAATGAATATTAAACCAAATTATATAAATAGTGGAGGAGATACAATTTACAGCACTGCTGAGACAGAATCATCAATTAACATTCCATTATTGATATTTGGAATAGTATTATTAGGTATTTCATTAGTAGTATTTAAAATATTAATTAAGAGTCTACTTGCAGTAACTAGAAAATCTGAATACGTTCTAGCTCTTAACAAGATTTTAAAAGAATATGCTGATATCATTGCTGAAACTCACAACATGCCAGACTTAGATAAATATGATGTCATCAATGTTAAAAACTTTAACGACTTAGTAGATGTTGAAGAAGAATTACATTCACCAATTTTATACTTTGAAGTTAAAGAAAATGTTGAAAGTGTATTTGTAATTATCAGCAACAATACTGCTTATAAATTCACTTTAAGAGAATCAGATTTTGATCATTTCGTAAAAAAATGTTAAGTTTAAATTAAACTAAAATATGGAAAAATTGTTAACAATTTCCAATTAGAGGATTGTAACCTGTAATCTACAGGAAACAGTCCTTTTTATTATATCAATTATGTAATTTAAATTAATACAACCTAAAAGAGATTAAATTAAATTTTTAATCTCTTTTTCCGTTTCATCAAACAAAATAATTCTTCCTTTAGTATCTTTTAAATTAATATTTTGATGATGTAAAATTGTCGTATAATTTCCATGAATGATTGGAAAATAATTATTCATGTTATTTTTTAAACAATCACCATCACTTCTAAATGTTTTTAATATCATCAAATCTGGCTTTCCATAAATAATTTTTTCAGTTGAATAACTATACTTTTCTAAAGATTCAAAATCAGTCACCTCAGGAGAAATCGTCGATATTTTAACACCTAACTTGTGCAAGAAATTTACCGTTTCGCTATTTGTAATATTAAGAGGATAATCGGCAATTACATTGTTGTCATGGCTATATTTATGAATGCCTCCAAGCTCGCTTACTAATAAATTTTCGTTTTTAAATGAAGGATATTCAGTCATTATCCTAGGTAATTTATAAAAAACATTTTTATCTTTATATTTTTTATATAATTCATAATCTTCCGTATATATTCTACATTTGTCTAAAACACATTTCAATTGTTCTTCATTTCTCACTAAAACACTTTGGTCATCATGTTTATCATTTAAAATCTTTTTCTCGTATTTAAAATCGACCTTATTATAACACTCACATCTTTTAGATATTAATTTATCATATAAACTTCTTCTAAGTTCATTTAAAAAACTCATCGGAACAAATACATCATCCACCGTAATATCACACTTATCTAAATAAAATGGAGTAGACCCTAATTTGTTTAATTTAGAGTAAATTTCTTTCTTAGAAGTAGCTTTATTATTAGCTTTTTCTAAAACAATAGATTTTTCACTAATTACATTAACACCATCACTAATAGAAAGTTCTAAATTTCGATTACATAAAGCAGTAAGCTTAAAAGAAATCGGTATTTTCTTAGATGGAATCTTATTTACCATATCGATTAGTCTTTTGGAAATTGTCTTAGCAACATTGTCCTTGTTTTTAAGACCAACTTTATTATCTACTATAGCAACATCGCTTTTAGAAACATAATTCACTAGCAAGCCCTTTTCATTATAAAGTTTGTTTACTGTCATTCCTTTAAAACTTTCACAAAATCTTATACTATCTTCTTGATATAGTTCGTCGCTTAACTTGATATATATTTTATAATCATTAACCTTAATTACCTTACCGAGATCTGAACCCAAATGATTAGGCGTTTTAATATTATAGATATTGTTATCGAATAAATATCCTTGTGTAAATTGCCTGTTAAAAAGTGTAGTCAAATTATTCATTTCTTCCTCAGTAATTTGCGGATTGCCTCCTGAATAATATTCATCGATCAGTCTTCTATAAACTTTAGTCACATAACCAACATATTCAGGACTTTTCATTCTTCCTTCAATTTTTAAACTATTAATATTAGCGTCTAAAATATCTTTAATTGTGTTAACTGAACAAAGCTCTTTAGTACTAAGTAAATATTTACCAGTAGTTTTTACTTTAGTTTTATTCTTATATAATTCATAAGGTAAACGGCAAGAACCGACACATTTTCCTCTATTTCCACTTCTACCACCATTTAAACTACTAAATAAGCATTGCCCACTATAAGAGACACATAAAGCTCTATGAATAAATACCTCTTTTTCGATTGGACATTTTAAGCTTTTAATTTCTTCCAAACTCATCTCTCTAGCTAAAACAGCTCTTGTAACCCCCATATCTTTAAGTAAAAATAAACTTTCATCATTATGACAGTTAATTTGGGTGGAAGCATGAATTTCTAAATTTGGAATCAACCTTCGAACTAAATTAATCATCCCTAAATCCTGCATAATCACCGCATCTACACCAATCTCATATAAAAATTTAATATAATCCAAAAATTCTTCTATCTCATTTTCAAAAATTACTGTATTGGCGGTTACGTAAAGCTTTACACCATATAAGTGACAATATCTAACAGCTTCTTTAAGTTCATTTAAAGAAAAATTAGGTGCGAAAGCTCTAGCTCCAAAAGTTTTTCCCCCAACGTAAATCGCATCAGCCCCGTTATTAATAGCAAAAATCAAAGTTTTCATATCACCCGCAGGACTTAACAGTTCGGTTTTAGCCATAAATCTCACCTCGTAAAATACATCAGTATTATAACACGTGTTGGTTGACTTTGAACACTATTTACATTATAATTTAAATAGAATAGGTGATCACATGAAAGATAAGGAAAAAGGATTTACTCTAGTTGAATTAATTGCTGTTGTGGCAATATTAGGATTAATTGCTATAATAGTATATCCAGCTATTGGCTCTGTCATAAGAAACTCTAGAGAAAGTGCATATAATGACCAAGTAAATGTCATTATAAAAGCCGCACAAAACTGGAGTGTTGATAATGCTACCACACTTCCAGATGATGGCTCAGTATACCGCTTACCAGTTGACACTTTATTAGATGGCGGATATATTTCTGACGACGAAGTAAAAGATCCTCGTGATAGTAGTAAAAACTTAAATGGTAATGTGGAAATACAATATGATAGTAGTATTAAACAATTTACATATAACTATGTAGATAATACAGCTGATTCAAACGAAATATCTATGCAAAACAATTTAGCTACAACAATCATAAATAATTCTAAAAAAAAAGATGTTTTATTAGCTAATGATGGAATTTACAAAGGAGATAACCCTGATAATTATTTGAAATTAAATGATAAACTATGGCGAATTATAAGTAATAATCAAGACGGTAGTATTAAAATAGTAAGTGAAGAAGAAACAACCAAAATAGCTTGGGATGTAGATGGCAATACTGACTTTGATGATTCCACAGTAAAAACATATTTAAACAATACTTTTTATACAAGTTTAAATAACTTAACAGAATTTAAATCTTCTGATTTTTGTACATCTTATGATGGTGAAAAATGTACAAAAACCGAAAAAGTAGCTGTAGGCCTTTTAACTACCGAAGATTATTTAAATGCATCTAATAATTTAAAATGTGTGTCTGGTACAGAAGCAGAATGTACCATTGGAAATTATTTATCTGATTTTTCAGAAAAAAACGGAGCTGAATATATGATAAACACTACTTACGATAACGCTTATGTTATTGATAGCGGACTTATCAAAACAACGACCACTGATCAAACTTTAAATGTTCGTCCAGTCCTAACTATTGATAAAAGCACTAAAATAATTGGTGGAACAGGTTCTAAAGACAATCCATATATTATCAGCGAAGTTTGAAAATAAATATAAAATATAGTATAATGTTTGAGGTGATACAATGAAAAAATTTATTAAAGAGCATAAAAAACAATGTATAATTGGTGGAATTATATTTTTAGTCTTATTTTTTGCCATTATTATATGGCTATTTATCGTCCCAGTTTTTAGTAATAACAAATATGGTGACCGACTCAAAGATATTGAAAACCATGAAATTTCATCAAGTAGTATTGATAAAATTGAAAATACTTTAAAGGAAAATCAACAAGTAAAAGACGTTACATACCATAATGAAGGAAGAATCTTAAATTTTATTATTACTGTAAGCAATGAAATGACTTCTGATGACGCCAAAAAATTATGTGATACTATTTCAGAAAATCTTTCTGATGATGATAAATCCTACTATGATATTCAAGTGTTAATTGATACCGAAGAGGAAAATGAAAATTACCCAATCGCTGGATACAAACACAAAACAGAAGACAAGTTTGATTACGGAAGTGAGGTAGAAAGCAGTGAATAAAAAAATCGGAATAATTGCCATAGTTGTTATTTTAATTTTAGGTTCTATCGGCGTAGTCCGTTTTTTTACTAAAGAAGACCAAAATACAACTTTGACTGTTGTTGAAAAAAGATGGATTGAAGAAAATAGAAATACTGTAATTGATATAGCTACATTAAATGGTATCCCAATTGTCAGCGATAATGGAAATGGATTAATTTTTGATTTTTTAAGTGGCTTAGAAAATGATACTGAACTTGAATTTAATAAATTATCTTATGAAATTGGAGATACTACAGAAGCTAAGTACTTATTAGAAAGAAAAGATAAACTCAACAAAAACGACCTTCTTCTTTATCAAGATAATTATATTTTAGTTACTAAAGAAAATAAATATTACACAAATATTGATGAAATACAAGACTTAAATGTTGGTGTTCTAAATGATGATTTAAAAAATATTGAAAAGTATTTAGATGGCTCTACAAATTTAACTTATCGTAGTTATGATTCATACGATGCTTTATTAACAGCCTTAACTAACGACGAGGTAAGTGCTATTACTTTACCAAAATTAGATTATTTAGAAAACATTTTAAATTCAGATGATATGCATATTGTTTATGATATCACAGAATATAAAATCAATTATGTAATTACATTAGGAGATAATGAAAGATTAAACACTATCTTAACTAAGTATTTTAACAAATGGAAAGAAACTAAATTCAACGATTCATTTAACAAATATTTAGCTAATTCTTATTTCAACTATAAAAATATATCTGAAAGAGATCAAACTGAATTTAGAAGTCGTAGATATACATATGGTTTTGTCGCAAATCCACCGTATGATATAACGATAAATGGTTCTTTAAAAGGTTTTAATCATACATTAATCAATGATTTTGCCCAAACAGCTGGAATCGAAATTGAATATAAACAGTATTCATCTACATCCAATTTAATCAAAGCCTTTGAAAACGGAGATGTTGATTTAGCTTTTAACAATTTTAATCATAATCTAAATGCTAAGACTTATGAGACAGTCCCTATTTATGATAGTAAAATTGCTATAATCACTAATAATGATACAGCTTTAACTATCAATAACATTACATCATTAAAAAATACTACAGTCTTAACAATTAAAGATAGTAAAATTTCTAAAGCTTTTAAAGACAATGACATCAAAACCAAAGAATATGATAATATCAAAGATTTAATTAATAATTTAAGTTCTAATGATGTCGCAGCCATTGATCAGTACACATATGATTATTATGTTAGATCTGATTTAGAAAATTACAAAAACCTTCAAACATTAGATATTGAAAATAATTATGGATTTATATCTAAAGATGAAAATAATATTAAAAATTTAAATGAATTTTTCAATTTTTATTTATCATTTATAAACACTAAACAAATGATAAATCAAAGTTATAATAATTTACTTTTATCAAATAATAATAGTAAGAACTTACAATTAATTTTAAGTTGTTTAGTAATAGTTTTACTAGCCATTGCCGGTATTATTACTAAGATAATTTTTGGTAAGAAAAAAGATATTAATAGTAAGTTATCAAAAACCGATAAACTTCGTTATGTTGATACTTTAACATCTCTAAAAAATCGTAATTATTTAAATGATAATATGGCAACTTGGGATAGTAGTGAAGCCTATCCACAATCAGTCATTATCGTGGATTTAAATAATATTGCTTATATCAATGATAACTTTGGTCATACCGAAGGTGATAAAGTAATTATTGAAGCTGCTAGTATTCTTATTAATCATCAATTAAGTGGTAGTGAAATTCTAAGAACAAATGGTAATGAATTTTTAATATTTATTGTTGGGCATGATGAAAAATCTATAGTCACTTATATTAGAAAATTAAATAAAGAGTTTAAAGAACTATCACATGGTTTTGGAGCAGCTATTGGATATAGTATGATAAATGACGAAATCAAGACTATTGATGATGCCATTAATGAAGCAACTTTAGATATGAGAAATAACAAAGAAGAAATCAACAATTAAAAAGAAAGGGAAGAGGCGTATGATTCAATCATATATAAAACGAATATTCAATCTAATAACTCGTCCAGAAATGAAAATATTACCTGGTCAGTTAGCTTTTTTTATCATTTTAGCCATCTTTCCTCTTTTAACCCTAGTGGGTTATATTAGCTCACAAATGTTATTTTTTATCGAACCCATTGTTGATACTTTAGGTAAGATAATTCCGGAAAATGTAATGCAAATAATTTTGCCGTTTGTTGAAAATAGTCATATCACCGGTAATGTTTTATTTTTCATGATAGTCGGTTTTATTTTAGTTTCAAACGGAACTTATTCCATTATCATAACGTCAAACGAATTATACAGTATTAAAAATGACGACTACATCAAAGATAGAGTTAAAGCTTTTTTTATGATTATTCTTTTGATGTTTCTATTTATTTTTATTTTTGTAGTTTTAGCTTATGGAAATACAATTATTGAAAAACTCATGAGTTTAGAGGCTTTATCGTCAATTAACAATCATATTTATTTTGTGTTTGTTTTATTAAAGTGGCCAATTGCCTTTATCCTAATTTTCTGGATTTTAAAGATTATATATACCATATCACCAGATGAAAAAATATCTAGTAAATTTATGAATAAAGGAGCACTATTCACTACAGTTGGGTGGATAATTACTACCGCTGTATATTCATATTATGTATCTAACATTGCTAATTACACTTTATTCTATGGTAGTATTGCTGGAATCATTGTCATGATGATTTGGATATATATTTTAACCTACATTTTTGTTATGGGTATTGCTATCAATGCTGATGAATATAATCGTTTTAAAAAACAGTATAAAAATAAAAAAACAAATCAGAATAACTAATGGGTATATATATATTACCGGTATATACTCACCCTACAGACTACTAGTACTTAAAAGATTTAACTGTGAATCTCAGAAGTATTAAAGGTAATAGTCTCCTAGTGGCTTTTAAGCCACTTTTTAAGATAAAAAAAGTAAAGCCCTCTTAAAGTATATGTCAAATACTTTTTTTTATATAAAAAACGTGCTATAATGTTAAAAGTAATTGAGGTGGAATATGAAAAAATTTGGCCAGAAATTGATTGGCGTTTTAGAAAAAGCTAAAGATAATATAATGTATTTTTTCAAAAACAACATTTTATTTACAACATTTATCATAACTTCCTTAATTAATGGTTGTTTGATTCGTTTTTTAACAGTTAAAAATTATGCGGCTATTTCGCCAATATTAGCAGATTTAGCTTTTATACTATTTGTAGGTTCATTCGCTTATTTCTTTAAACCTAAAAATAGATTTAAATATTTTATGACTTGGTCAGTTATTTTGACCTTAGTTTGCTTAATTAACTCAGTTTATTATACAAACTATGTTTCTTTTACATCGTTTTCTCTTTTAGCAACCTCACTTCAAATAGTTGGAGTTAGTGATGCCTTAGAAACGATTATGGAACTAAAAGACTTTTGTTATATATGGGCTCCATTAACCCTAATTTTTGTTCATCGTAAACTTTTAAAACAAAATTACTATGCCAAAATAAAGAGCACAGATAAACCAAAAGTTGGCGTTTTAAAAGTATTAGTTGCCGCAGCTATTGTTTTAGGTTTCTTTGTCTCTGGCTTAACTGGAACAGATATTAGTAGACTATATAAACAGTGGAATAGAGAATATGTTGTTATGAAATTTGGTATATATGTTTACCAAGGAAATGATCTTATTGCCAGTTTGAAACCGCAAATAAGTCCATTATTTGGTTATGATACAGCGGCTAAAGAATTTCGTGAATATTATGATGAAAATACTCGCGAAGACAAAACCAACAAATATACAGACATATTCAAAGGAAAAAATGTCATTGCCATACATGCTGAAAGTATACAAAATTACTTGCTAGATACTGAAATCAATGGAAAACCTATTACTCCTAATTTAAAAAGATTAGCTAGTGAAGGTATGTATTTTTCTAATTTTTATGCCCAAGAAAGTGTAGGAACCAGTAGTGATACCGAATTTACTTATAGTACGTCATTACTTCCTGCTAGTAGTGGAACAGTTTTCGTGAGTTATTGGGATCGAGAATATCCTTCAATCCAAAAATTCCTAAAAGAAGAGGATTATTATGTATTTAGTATGCATGCTAATAAAGGTAATTTCTGGAATAGAGAAGTAATGCATAAAGAATTAGGATACGATAAATTTTATTACTATGATAAAGATTATAAATTAGATGAAATGATTGGCCTAGGTCTATCAGACAAATCATTCTTTAACCAATCTGTTCAGAAAATAAAAGATATATCTGAAAAACACGATAAGTTCTATGGCTTATTAATCATGTTAACTAATCATACACCATTTGATGCGGTAGAAGACACAACCGATTTAGATTTGACATGCAAATATACTAAAACCGATGAAATCACCGGTGAACAAGTTGAAGTAGTTAATGATTATTTATCAAATACTACTTTAGGTAAATATTTCACAACAGCTCATTATGCGGATGAAGCTATTGGTGAATTTGTCGATCAACTAGATAAAGAAGGATTATTAGAAGACACCGTTTTAGTTATTTATGGCGATCACGATGCTAAAATTAAAAGAGCAGAATATGATTATTATTATAATTATAATCCAGAAACTGATTCAAAACTTTCTAGTAATGATCCAAATTATGATGAATTTACCAAATACGACTATGAATTAAACCGTAAAGTGCCATTCATAATATGGACTAAAGATGAAGAGTTAAGAAAAAAAATAAATAAAGAAATTACTACTGTAACTGGTATGTATGATGTTCTTCCAACATTAGGCAACATGTTAGGAATCTATGATAAATATGCCTTAGGTCATGATGTCTTTAGTACTGATGATCATTATGTAGTATTTCCAAATGGAAACTGGATAACCGACAAAATGTACTATGATAGTCAAAACGGGGAAGCCATTGTTTTCGATGAAGATTCAGTTATTGATAAAGATTATATCGCTAAATATACCGAAATAGCTGAAAAAGAAATTGCTGTTTCAAATGATATTATTGTACATGACTTGATCAAAAAGACTAAAGAATCAGACAAAGTAATAAAAGGAGGGCAAAAATGAAAAAGAAGAAACGTAAAATAAACGTTAAGAGAGTAGCTATTTTAATTATCTTACTACTGTTAATTATCGTTGGGGGAATATTGGCATTCAACAAATTAACTTCAGATAAAAAAGCAACTAAGGAAGTTCAAGAAGTTGCCTCAATAGATGCTTATGGTTACACTTTAAAAGACAATGCCACTAAATATTATAAAGGTTTATTTAAAGAACTAGAAAAGGTTTTAAATGCTGATGAAGTTGATGAAGAAAAATATTCTGAACTAGTTGCTAAAATGTTTATTGCAGATTTCTTTAATTTAAATAACAAAATTAGTAAAAATGATGTTGGTGGCAAACAATTTGTCTACGCTGACTATCAAGAAGATTTTGAAAAATATGCAATGGATTCAGTATATAAATCAGTTGAGAGTGATGTTTATGGTAATAGAAATCAATCATTACCAGTTATAACAAATGTCGAAGTTACAAAAGTAGGTAATGACTCTTATACATATGGTGAAAATACTGATGACAACGCTTATATTTACAATTTTGTAATTGAATATGAAAAAGATATGGGATATCAAACTGAGGGTAGTTTAACCTTAATTCATAATAATAATAAAATAGAAGTTGCTTCTATGAGTGAAAAAAGTGCTAGTGAATAGGACTTTTTTTTCATAATATGTTATAATTAAAATAGGTGAGGAGTATGAAAAAAAATAATATAATAGTCATTACATTGATTGTTATTATTTGTATTATGGCTATAAGCTATGCAGCTTTTTCTACAAAATTAAATATAAATGGTTCCGCAAATATTACAAGTGATTGGGATATTAAGATTACAGGTGTAACTACAAAAAATATTCTTGGTGATGCCACTAAAGCTTTTGAACCGGTTGTTTCAGAAACTTCTGTCACATTTAAAACTAATTTATTTAGTCCAGGTGACAGTATGACATATGAAGTTACCATAGCTAATGAAGGAACCATTGATGCTAAAGTCGATAGTATTGAAATGACTGAATCAAAAAATCCCGCAATCATTTTTTCAACTAATGGTATTAATGAAGATGACGTATTAGAAGCTGGGGCCAAGCAAACTTATGAAGTAACTGTTGCTTATAACAGTAATGTAACAAGCCAACCAGAAGAATTATCTGGAACTTTAACAGTTAAACTTAATTATGTTCAAAATTCATAATTAAGTTTTTAAATACAAAACTTGTGTTTTTTTCCTATGTAATGAATATATTAATATAGGTGATACATATGGAAACAAAAGAAAAATTCAAAGACTTTGTTAAAAGTAATCCTATATTGTTAAAACATGTCCAAGATGGAAAAATGACTTGGCAAAAGTTTTATGAAATTTATGATCTATATGGTGAAGACAAAGACGCTTGGAAAGATTATTTAGTTAAAGAAACTACTCCAGTTAAAGCAGCAACCACCTTTGACTTAGCTAATTTTATTAAAGGTTTAGATTTAGATGGCATTCAAAATGGTGTTAATAGTTTACAAAGAGTATTAAGTTTACTTCAAGATATGTCTTCTAATAAAGCAAGTTCCCAAACAAACACCTATAAACCTAGGCCAATATATAAGCACTTTGATGACTAATGACCTTAGAATTACAGTTTAAGATAAAAGGAAATGAAAATTACTTAAGGTATTTGAGGGAGCACGCTTACTGGTATAAAATACTTAATCGAGCCCCCTGGGAATTTACAAGATTCGAAGAAGAAGTAAAACAAGCATACCATTTATCTAAAGTTGATAGATTGGAAAGGGCCTTTAATACCTTTGAAATGCTCGAAAAAATATTGGTTAGTTTTAAATAATGTGTTAAAATATAAACGGTGATTAATTATGCGCATTATAAGCGGAAAATATCGAGGAAAAAAATTAAAAGGATTTAATATTCCAGGTACTAGACCAACAATGGATAGAGTAAAAGAATCTTTATTTGGAATAATCCAAACTTACATTCCCGATAGTGCAGTTTTAGATTTATTTGCTGGTAGTGGTGCTCTAGGACTAGAAGCAATTAGTAATGGAGCTAAAACCACTTATCTAATTGATAATAGTGAAGAAGCAATTAAAATCATAAAGGAAAATAGTCAAAACATTGATGAAGATATAAAAATTATTCATATAGACTATAAAAAATTTTTAAAGACTACTGAAAAAAAATTTGATATTATTTTTTTAGACCCCCCTTATAAAGAAAATCAACTAGATAAAGCTTTAAAAATAATTGAGGAAAGAGAATTATTAAATGATAAAGGGATTGTTGTCTGCGAATATGAAATAGGTAATCCCAAAACAACTTTAAAATTGATAAAAGAAAAAAGTTATGGACCGAAAAAAATAAAAATTTTCGAGAAATAACTTTTTTAATTTTAAAAAGGATTTTACATCTATTATGTCGTATATAAAATAATAAGGGAGGTGAAATGATTAAAAAATATCCTTTTGTGAAACAACGGGGAATCAAAGATTGTGGTCCTGCTTGTGTTCAAATGATTTTAAAATACTATCACGGATATGTAAATATGGACAAACTAAGTGAAATGATGAATACAAATCAAAATGGCACCACGGCTTACCACATAAATGAAACATTAAAACTTTTGGGATTTAAAAGTTATGGAATAAAATCAAGTGATATTCTGACTTTAAAATTACCTTGTATAGCTCATGTAATTCTTAATGGCTCCTACAAACACTATATCGTCATATATAAGGTAAATCCAAAAAGGAAAACTTTGATAATTGCTGATCCCGCTACAACATTGAGAAAAATGTCTTTCGAAGAATTTACTAAAATATGGAGCGGTGTTACTATTCAAATGTATCCTGAAAAGCAGATTGTATGTGAATCAGAACCAAAAGTTATGAAGTTTCTCTTATATTATGTAAAAAAAAATTTAAAACATATAGTATATATATATTTTCTTTCTATAATAATAGGTCTTTTCTCTCTTGTATCATCGCTTGCATTGCCAGTGATGATTAACACACTAAACAATAAAGCAGTCTTTGAAAAAGCCGTTATTGTATTCA
>CALVIJ010000019.1 GCA_944329505.1 uncultured Bacilli bacterium
AAATTAAAGATGCTGAAAATAAATTATTACATTATGAGAAGGTTTTAAAGCAGTACCAAAATAGCGAAGAAATAAAAAAAATAATAATAGATTTAGATTCAAAAGTAAAAAAACAGATAGAAGAATTGTTATAGGGGAGGATAAAATATGTTTGGAAAAATACTTTATATTAGTGATACTGAAGCACATGTAGAGGTGCCAAAAGATGGTTCGCTTTCAACAAATATTATGAATATGCATGTTATATTCGAAGATGAAAAGAAGAAAATCTTAGGTGAAGTTGAAGATATTGGAAATGATATTATCAAAATTAGATTTTTAGGTGAAATTGTTAATAACAAATTTGTTGGTGGAGTTATAAGAAAACCTACGTTTAATTCACATTTACGATTAATAAATAACGATGAAGTTGCACTAATATTAGGCGATGATACTGATTCATCATTTGTTATTGGAGAAAGTCCACTTTATGATAGTAGTCCAATTAATGTTGATATCAATGATTTATTCAGTAGCCATATGGCTATATTTGGTAATAGTGGTTCCGGAAAATCATGCGGTGTTGCGAGACTACTACAAAATATTTTTCAAAATCCTAAGTTATTACCATTTCGTTCTAATTTCTTTATTTTTGATGCTTATGGAGAATATCATAATGCTTTACAAAATATCAATCAGATTAATCCGAATTTAAATTTTAAATTTTATACAACTAATGTCAATCAAACTGATGGAGAAATATTATCAATTCCATTATGGCTTTTAGATATTGATGATATGGCTTTATTACTTAGAGCGGATAAGCATTCACAATTAACAATTATTGAAAGAATGTTAAAATTAGTCAATATTTTTGCTTCTGATGATGAGATGAGTACTAAATATAAAAACCATTTGATTGCGAAAGCGATTATGACAATATTATATACAAATCAAACGGCAAGTAGTAAAAGAAATGATGTTTTTGCTATACTTGCTACTTGTTCAACAGAACAGTTTAACTTGGAAGCACCAGTTAGAGGTATTGGTTATACAAGAAAGTTTAGAGAATGTTTTACTATTGATACTCAAGGCCAATTTCCAGAAAGTATCTTAATGACTGAATATGTTACTAGTTTTATCGATGAATCATTAGATAAATTTGAACCAAAAGAAACTAAATTTTATACATTGGAGGATTTAGAAAATGCTTTAGAATTTACTTTAATAAGCGAAGGATTACTAAATAACACTGATACGTATGCTGATGCAATTGAATTAAAAGTAAGACTTCATTCTTTAGCAATTTCTGAAAATTCTAGATATTTACGTTATCCTAGTTTTATAACAATGGAAAATTATATTGCTACACTAGTTGCTAAAAATAATAAAAAAGCTCAAGTTATCAATTTCAATCTAGAAGATGTTGAGGATTGGTTTGCTAAAGTTGTTGTAAAAATATATACTAAGATGTTATTTAATTTTACTAAAAGATTAAAAAATAGAGCATCAATTCCATTTCATATCTTTGTTGAAGAGGCACACAGATATGTTCAAAATGATGGGGATGTTGAATTGATAGGATATAATATTTTTGAGAGAGCGGCTAAAGAAGGCCGTAAATATGGTTTAATATTTAATCTTATTTCTCAAAGACCAGTTGAAATATCAGATACTGTTATTTCACAATGTGCTAATTTCTTAATCTTTAAAATTACACACCCAAGAGATTTAGATTATATAACGAAAATGCTTCCAAATATTTCAGCTGATATCGTTGAAAAACAAAAGACTTTGCAACCTGGAACTTGTATGGCTTTTGGTGGAGCATTTAAAATACCGACAATTGTCAGAATGAAAATGCCTGATCCAGCACCTTCATCTAGTAGCTGTGATGTATTTGAAACTTGGAAAGCTAATTAATGGAACGTCCTTTAAATGGAATTACACCATTAAAAATTATTATAATAGTTTTAATTTTAATTGTAATAATCACGGCTATTTATATTTTTATTCCTAAAAAGCAAACTCAAGAAAAAAAAGCAGAACCAGAATTAATTCATTTAACGTTTGATAATACTGTTCAAAATCATATTTTATTTAGTGATATTAAGATATTTAAACAAGATGAAGATTATTATTTAACTGCAACTGCAACAAATATGACTTCAAATAGTTTAAGTATATCTCCAGTAACATTTACTTTAATTGATAGTAATAGTAATGAAACTAATCTAACAGGCTATATAGGTGAGGTTTTAACAAGTGAAGATACGAGAAATATTGTGATAAAAACTAACAAGAATTTAAAAAACACTAAAAATGTCAATATAAATGTCGAAGCTCAGGTTCAGTCCTGAGCTTTTATATGTTATAATGGTTATAGCGTCCGAATAGCTTAATGGATAAAGTATTCCCCTCCGAAGGGAAAGATAGGAGTTCGATTCTCCTTTCGGACACCATTTATTGTTAATTAATAAATTATTTGTTGTTTGAAATAGCTAATATATGTTATAATTTTTATACACATAAATGTTTAAAAGTAGGTGAAAAAATGAATAGTCAAATTTTAGATGGTCAAAGGGTTGCTGAGGAAATCAAGGATAATGTTAGAAACCGGGTTTATGAGTATGAACAAGCATATAATGAACCTATAACTTTAGCTACCATTATTGTAGGTAATGATAAAGCTTCAAAGACATATGTCAAAATGAAAAGTAAAGCGTGTAGAGAAGTAGGAATTCATACCATGGAATATATTTTACCAGAGTTTACAACTGATGGTTTAATTCAAATTATTGAATCATTAAATGCTAATCCATCGATAAATGGTATTTTGATTCAACATCCACTACCTAAAAATATCGATGAGAAAGAGTGTTTTGATAAAATAGCTCTAGAGAAAGATGTTGATGGTTTAAGTTCACATAGTTTTGGTAAAATGTCTTTTGGAGAAGATGCTTTTGGATCAGCTACACCAACAGGTATACTTCATATATTAGATTTTTATAATATTGATGTTCAAGGTAAAAAGGTGTGTGTTGTAGGACGAAGTCCAATTTTAGGAAAGCCAATGGCGGCAATGCTTTTAAATAGAGATGCTACTGTAACGATATGTCATACAAAAACTAAGAATTTGCAAGAAGAGATAGGTCAAGCTGATATTGTTGTAGCCGCAGTTGGAAGACCAGAATTAATCAAAAAAGAATGGTTAAAAGAGGGCGCTATTGTCATAGATGCAGGTTATAATTATGTGAATGGTAAATCTGTAGGAGATGTTCAAAACCCAAGTGGAGTTGCTAGTCTATATACTCCAGTTCCAGGTGGTGTTGGGCCTGTAACGATAGCAACTTTACTTGATAATACGTTAATTGCTGCGGAAAAGCAACAAGCTCTTATTCAAACTAAAAATTATGGAGGAAAGCAATATATTAAGGAGGGAATAAAATGAAAATAATATCAATTAATGCTGGAAGTAGTTCTTTAAAATTTAGTTTAATTAATATGGATGATGAAAGTGTCATTGCTAGTGGAGTGTTTGAAAGAATAGGAATTGATGGAAGTTATACAATTAAATTTAATGGTGAAAAACACAAAGAAGAGGTAACTTTAAATAATCATGTTGATGCTGTTAATATTTTACTTGATAAATTAATTAGTTTAAACATCGTAAAATCATTAGAAGAAATCGAAGGAGTTGGACATCGTGTAGTTCAAGGAAAGGATTTATTCGATAAAACTGTACTTGTTGATGATGAAGTGATGGAAAAATTAGAATCAATTAAACATTTCGCACCGCTTCATAATCCAGCTAATATGCTTGGAATTGAAGCTTTCAAGAAAGCGTTGCCAAATGTACCAAATACAGTTGTGTTTGATACTGCATTTCACCAAACAATGGATGCTGTAGAATATATGTATCCAGTACCATACGAATGGTATGAAAAATATGGTATTAGAAAATATGGTGCTCATGGTACTAGTCATAGATATATTACTGAAACAGTTTCTGAGATTTTGGGGACTGATAAACTTAAATTAATTAGTTGTCATATTGGTAATGGAGCTTCAATTACTGCGGTTAAAGATGGTAAATGTGTAGATACTTCTATGGGATTTACGCCTCTTGCTGGAGTTATGATGGGAACTCGTTCTGGTGATATTGATTCGTCATTATTACCACCAGTTATGGAAGCTGAAAATAAGGATATAAATGAAATAATAAATGATTTAAATAAAAAGAGTGGAGTTCTTGGTCTAAGTGGAATTAGTAGTGATATGCGTGATCTTGAAGATGCATATAATGAAGGTAATGAAAGAGCCATTTTAACTATGAATAAGTATGTAAGGAGAATAACTGATTATATTGCTCAGTATTATGTATTATTAGGTGGTTCTGATGTAATTGTTTTTACTGCTGGAGTAGGTGAAAATAGTCCATTAATTCGTAAATTAGTTTGTGAAAATTTAGCTTGTTTAGGAGTAGAAATCGATGATGAAAAGAATAATATTCGTGGTAAACAAGCAGAAATTAGTACTGAGAATTCTAAAATAAAAGTTTATGTTATCCCAACAGATGAAGAGTTAATGATTGCTAGAGATACTTTAGAATTAATAAAATAAACGCTTTTATCAAGCGTTTTCTTTATATCCTACACATTTTTTAAACAAATTAATATCTATTCTATTATATAAAATATCAAAAACTTTAGGTGACAAAATCATTCTGGATAGTTTAGGTAACATAATCATAAGAATATATAAAGTTCCAAAGGCGAATATAAATTGGGCTGTTGTAGAATCAGTGATGGCTTTAAAAAATCCTTCGGTAAGAATTGTTCCTACTAACATTATTAAAAGTAAACCTAAAACGGGAGTAAGTAAACTAAAACTTAACATGATTAAATAACTACATAAATTAGATAAGTAAGCAAATCCGATTAATAATATTTTTATAATAAAACAAAGTAAACTTTCTAATCCAACACCAATTATGGCTAAACCTTTTCGTAATTTAGAATCAGTGCTAAATTTTAAATATTCTTTAAAATATTCCCATTTAGTAACTTTTTTTGCTTGCTCATATGTAGCTTGAGAATAATAAGTGTTTTGTGTTTTATTTTTTTCCTGGTAATTATATTTATTATAATTGTTATTAATTTCTTGATTTAAACTTAAATCATAAGCTTTTCTCTTATCATCATCGAGTAATGTTTCCTTAGCTTCATTTAATTTGATTGACATTTTAGGGGCTTCTTTTGATTTGTTTATATCTGGATGCCATTTTTTCATTTGTATTTTATATGCTTGTTTTATTTCTTCTTTGGTGGCGTTTTCACTAACACCTAAGAGTTCATAATAATTCATTGAACTATTCATAAAATCATTCCTTCATTAAGATTATATAAGAAAAGTAATAAATTGTAAAATTTTATTTCATACAAATATAGAAAACAAGCAAAAAATAATATATAATATATAATAAAAGGAGGAATAATAATTGAATATAAGAGATTTGACAATACTATTATAGCTAGAATCGATAAAGGAGAAGAAGTTTTAGAAAAAATTAAAG
Organism: uncultured Bacilli bacterium; assembly: GCA_944329505.1. Taxonomy (GTDB): domain Bacteria; phylum Bacillota_I; class Bacilli_A; order RF39; family UBA660; genus Coprosoma. The sequence continues at coordinate 5,555 of CALVIJ010000019.1, forward strand.
AAATTTCTTTGAAAGAAAATATTAAACTTGCAAGCGTTAGAGCCTTAGGCGCAACAAATGATTTCACTGTTGGTGTTTTTAAAACCGATGAAAAAAAATATTACTCTAACGAGTTTAAAGGAAACTTTGAAATTGTATCATTAACTGGAACCATCAATACAATGGATGGTGAATTTTATACTCATATTCATATGAGTGCTGGAAACGATAAAGGCGAAGTATTTGGTGGGCATTTGAATAGGGCTGTTGTGAGTGCAACTTGTGAAATGGTTATAAATATTATTGATGGAACAGTCGATAGATACTTTGATGAGGAAATTGGTCTAAATTTATTTAAATTTTAATTATTAAGACAATTCTAACTTTAGATTTGTCTTTTTTCTTGCACACCAAATTTAACCTATGTTATAATTAAAATGATTTGGGTAGGGAGAATATATGAAAAAAATTAAAATAATTATTCTATTATTTCTTTTTGTGTTTTTAGGTATTGGTGGAGTAAGTGCGGCCAGTAATCCTTATAAACAATCAGGACCTTATGGAACTAACTGTACTTGGTATGCATGGAAAATGGCTTATGAAAAAGCTGGTGTAACTTTGCCAGGATGGGGTAATGCTAAAGAGTGGTATAGTGATGCTAAAAGTGCTGGATATAGTGTAGGAACTACTCCCAAAGCTAACTCTATTATAGTTTGGGGTGGCTGGACTTCATATGGACATGTTGGCTATGTTGAAAAAGTATCTGGAAATACCCTTTATGTATGGGATTCAACTGGACCATGTATAGATGAAAACGATCCAACTTATAAAGAATGTATGGCAAGCAGTTGGTGCGAAGACACTGATAAAGCTTGTAAGGCAAAAGCTCCAAAAGCTGCTTGTGAATATACCATTTCACCAGATAGATATGGTATAACAGGATATATTTATTTGAGTAATGCTCCTAAAAAAAGTTCTACTTCATCTAGTAAACAAAACATTACACAAACAGTTATAGAAACGAAATCAAACAATGCCAATTTAAAAACTATTGAATTAAGTGAAGGAAAAATAGAATTTAATAAAGATACTTTAGAGTATACCATTAATGTTAAAAATGAAGTTGAAAAAATAAAAGTTAACTCTACCTTAGAAGATTCGAAAGCTACAGTTGAAGGTAATGGTGAATACGAACTTAAAGCTGGAATTAATGAAATAAAATTATCTGTCAAAGCCGAAGATGGAACAGTTAAAGAATATAAAATTAAAGTAATTAGAGATATAAAAGAAAAAACATCTAGAAAGAAATTAGAAACCAATTATACAAATTTGATAATAGTTATTATAATCGATGTAGTAATTATTCTTGTAACTATTATTATATTAATTATCATTCATAAAAAGCATCATAAGAAAGAAACATCAAAAAACATATCAAAAAAATAACATATAATATATTGGTGATAATATGTTTAATATAAATGATGCCATATATGCCGCTAATATATTAGGGGTAACCTTTGATAAATATACTATAGAAGAATTTTTAGATGGTATAAATATTGAACTAGAACATGGCTTAATTAATCCAAAAACCAATGTTACTAATAATGATTTAATAATAACAGCTAAAATCGCTTTAGCCCACCTAAATGAATTTCCAAACTATTATAATAAAAAATACGGTCTAAAAGCCTTTGAAGACTTCTTAAAATACAAAGAAACCAAATCTTAAACAAGACTTGGTTTTTAAATTTTATTCATGCTTTTAATAAACAAAACTAAATAGAAAACAGAAATAATAAAGCCCATACACTCATCACTGACATAATGAACTCCTAGATAAACTCCACTAAAACCAATTAAAATAATCAAAAGTGATAGACAAACAATTAAAAACCATTTCAAATATTTGTTCTTATAAATAACGCAAAATAAAAACTAGACTAAGAAATCAAAAAAATGTAAAATATTATTAAGGAAAGAGGTAATATCAATGTCATTAACAAAAGCAAAAGAACATTTAAAAAAATATGGATTAGAAGATAAAATAATGGAATTTCCCGTTTCATCCGCAACTGTCAAAGAAGCTGCCATTGCTTTAAATTGTAAAGAAGAAGAGATTGCGAAAACATTAAGTTTTCTAGTAGATGATAAGCCAATTTTAATCGTAACTTCAGGCAATCAAAAAATAGATAATTCTAAATATAAAGCCGAATTTCATACCAAAGCTAAAATGCTTCCCTTTAATGAAGTTGAAAATAAAATAGGTCATGGAGTAGGTGGTGTATGCCCATTTGGTATAAATGATGATGTAAAAGTTTATCTAGATACATCATTAAAAAGGTTTAAAACCATTTATCCTGCTTGTGGTACAAGTAATAGTGCGGTAAAACTAACCATAGAAGAGTTAGAAAAAACATCTAACTATAAAAAATGGATAGATGTATGTAAAAATGCAAAATAGATATTTTTCATAAAGTTAAATATATGATAAAATGTATATAGATGAGAGAAATCTCATAAAATAAAAAGGAACATTCAATACGCAAATGTTGAATTTTGCCAAATAATTTTGGTTCGACACTTATTCATGTGAATGAGTGTCATTTTTTTATACTGCCCAGTAAAACAAGAATGCACAATTTAAAATCAATAATATTATTGATAGTAATTTATGTTTTATGATATTATGTAAATATAATTTGAAATAAAATATAGGAGGCATTATCAAAGTGAAAGTTATTTATTTAATAAGGCATTCAAATACTGGCGTTAATATAGTAAATTATGTAGATTATAAAAATGTATCTTGGGATGAATATAATCGAAATATGGTTTTATCTGTTGATGGAGAGAAAAAAGCAAAATCTCTCTGTGATGTAAAAGAATTACAAGATATTGAAGAAATATATGCTAGTAATTCCCCAAGAGCTATTGCAACTGCAAAATATATGTCAGCAGAAAAAAATATTCCAATTAAATTAGATAATAGAATTAATGAAAGAAACTTTGGAGTTAAATATATTAGTGAATTACCTGATAATTTTAATTATTTAATGTTTAATAATAAAGATTTAAGACTCGGTAATGGCGAAACATTAAATGAAGTAGACAAGAGATTTATTAATTTTATAAATGAAAAGTTAGATAATTCTTCAAATAACATTGCCATTTTTCTTCACGGAATCATATTACTATCTTATCTTGGAGTTATTGCAAATGAAACTTTTGATGGAAAAACCTTTAAAATTGTATTTAATGGCGAGAAGGTTTTGGATGGAAATTTGTCTGCCCCTGATATTTATAAAATAACTTATGATAATAAAAAAGTAATAAAAGTAGAACGAATTGAAGTTTAAACTATATTGAAATTATTATATAGTTAAACAGATTATAGGAGAAATGTAAAAATGAAAATAATATATTTTATGCGACATTCTGAACCATTAAAACCGATTAATATAAATAATGATGATTCATTACAAGTTCAAAATGAAAAATGGGGATTAACAATTAACGGAGAAAAGTTGGCTGAAAAAAAGAGTCAATTAAATGAACTTAACAATTTTGATATAGTAATTTCTTCTAACTATGTAAGAGCTATATCTACTGCAAAATATTTTACAAAAGATAAAATATTTATAGATGATAATTTTGGCGAAAGAAAATTTGGTATAAATAATTGGAATGAATTACCAAAAGATTTTGGTAAAAAACAATTTGATGATTTTAACTATAAATTACCAAATGGCGAATCAATAAATGAAGTAATTGGAAGAGAATATCACTCCTTAACAAATATTCTAAATAATTACCATGATAAAAAAGTATTAATTGTTGGCCATGCAACAGCATTAGCTGTTTTACTTAGTAAGTGGTGTGAAATTGATTATATAGGTAATTGTAAATTTAATGGTAATATATTCTTTGATGGTAAATGGAATTATTTAGAAACTTTTAAGTTACAATTTGATGATAGTAATAATTTGATTAGTATAGAAAATATAAAATAAAGTTAATAAAATTTGCAGGCCATTAGAAAAGAGGTTAAACTAATATGATTAAATATTTAAAAGTTATGTTTGGAAATATGTCTAGTGCTGATAATAACGTTCATTATAAAGTAGACGAAATTAATGTTTCTGACAAATGGAATCCTAGTGCAGATAATCAAAAAGAAATGGGCGGGTTTAATTTTACTACCGAAGATAAAACATTAAGATGGTTAGTTCGTGGTGATACTTTATATGATGTAGAAATTCCAAAAGATGCAGAAGTAATTAATTGTCCTAGTAAGTCTGCACCTAATGGAGTGTTTAGAAGTAACAAAATAATACTTCACAATCCTAGAATTATTACTGACGATACTGCTATGAATTTATATTTTAAATCTAATTTGCCAGAAAAATCTTATTATAAATCTTTAATAGGATGTGCAATTAGAGGATATAGAAATACATGCATAAAAATTATTAAGGACAAAGTAAATCAAGATAATATAGATGTTGTTTTAAGTGAAGTTAATGATTTTGTTACTCCATATAAAAGTAGTGGAACTGCCGAAAATGGTGTGGAAGTATATGATGAAGTTATGCAATATTTAGATGAAATCAAATCAGATTTGTTAATTAGTAGATTTATAGATAAGAAACCTTATATAAAAGATATTACAAAAGATAAGATAATTAATGTTACAGGAGAATCAGGTAGTGGTAAATCATATTTTAGTAATAAATATTTAAATGATGAAAATTATATAGTAATTGATACAGACGTTATATTTAGTGATAGCTCAACCGATAACAAAGAAATAATGAATTTAAGAAAAATATTTAATAATAAACCTAAAGATTATTTGTTTACTAATTTCGATGAATTTTATATAAAAACGTTAGAGTATTTTAACGATACTAACAAAACAGTTGTTATAGATTCAGCACAATATAGAAATATAAAAGATTGTTCTATTTTAAAAGGCAAAATAATTGTTATGAGAACAAGTATTGAAACTTGTTATGAACGAGTTTTAAATAGATGGAAATCTAATATGAAAACTTATACTAAAGAAGAATATATAAAGTATGCAACTAGAAAGTCAGGTATGTTTAAATGGTATAAAGGTTTGAATAAATTTTTAAAAAAGATTAATTAAGATTATATATTAAGTTATAACTTTATTTAAAAAGAGTAGAAAACAAAAAAATCTAAAATGAATAAAGGTTATAAAAATGCAAAATAGATATTTGCCATAAAGTTAAATATATGATAAAATGTATATAGACGAGAGAAATCTCATAAAATAAAAAGGAACATTCAATACCGCAATGTTGAATGCGACCAATTTGATTGCCGCACCTAAATCATTGAAGCAAATGAGTTAGGTGCCTTTTTCTATTTAAATAATATTATAAATATTAAAATAAATAGAAGGGAGATTATGGCATAAAGAGCTTTTTCTCTTTTAGTCATAAACACCACCTCCTTTTTTAAAAAGAGGTCGCACCAACTCTATTGAATATTCCTCGATATAATTATAACAAACAGTTATATAAATTACAATATTAAAACAGGCAATAAGAATAAACTCTTGTGTCTTTTTGATTTAAAACACTTAATTAATCGTGTGACTATCAAATATGAAAAGTTTGTATGACCTTTTAACAAAATATTGAAAATTAAACTCAATCGTATAATTTACTCAACAAGAGCAACTTTATTATACTTGTAAAAAGATGATCTGCAATTTCATTAATTTACTAATTAATATTATACGTGATATAATCTCTATGGAGTAGATGCATTATGAAAATAGAAGAAGAAATATTTAAAACATATATATTAAATGAAAAGAAATTAATCAAATATGGTTTTATTAAAGAAAAAGATGCTTATAAATATTCTAAAAAAATCATGGATGATACTTTCGGGGTAATTATTACTATTAATAAAGATGAAAAAGTAGAAGGTAAGGTTTTTGATTTAGATGCTGAAAGTGAATACACAAACTTTAGAGTAGAAAATATTACTGGAAGTTTTGTTTTAACCATCAAAGAAGAATATCAAAACATTTTAAAAGATATCAGAAATAACTGCTTTGATAAAAAATACTTTATATTTAAAAAGACAAATAAATTAGCTGAATTAATCATAAACAAATATAAAGTAACTCCAGAATTTCTATGGGAGAAAAATCCCACTTTCGGTGTTTTTAGAAACCAAAAAAGCGAAAAATGGTTTGCCATTATTATGAATATCGACAAAAGTAAAATCATACCAAATCAAAATGGTGAAATAGAAATATTAAACCTTAAATTAGATGATATAAATTACTTAAAAAGAAAAGGTATATACCCCGCATACCATATGAATAAAAAATCATGGGTAAGTATTATTTTAGATGGTACATTAACTGATGAAGAAATAATGAAGTTAGTTGATATAAGTTATGAACTATCTGATATAAAAGATGAATGGATAATTCCCGCCAACCCTAAATATTTTGATGTCATTACCTATATCGAAAGCTTACCTGTATTTTCATGGAAACAGCCTAAAAACATAAAACTAGGTGACACTGTTTATATATATTTAGGCGCACCATATTCTGCTATTTTATATAAATGTAAAGTAATAGAACTTGATTTATATGATGAACCGAAAAATCCAATAATGAATTTAGAATTAATAAAAAAATATGACCCAAAAGAATATCAATTTGCCAAATTAAAAGAATATGGCTTAAATTCCATCAGAAGTGCTAGAAGAATTCCCAGTAAATTAAGTAAAGAATTAAATAAGTAACTATAAAAATAGAAAGGAAGTAGTATGGCATATTATAATCAAAGAATACATAAAGGAAAAAGCTTAATTAAAAATATAAGTGATTATACAGTTATTGATATTGAAACAACCAGCTTAGATTCCGCATCAGGTGAAATCTTAGAAATTAGTGCAATCAAAGTAAGAAACAAACAAATAGTAGATACTTTTTCAAAACTTATCAAAGTAAATGAAGAAATAGGACCATTCACCACCAATCTAACTGGTATCACTAATGAAATGATTTTAAATGAAGGTGAAGATTTAATAGATGTCTTAACCTCATTTAGTAACTTTTTAGAAAATGATATTATCATTGGACACAACGTAAATTTTGACATTAATTTCTTATATGACAGTATGGAAGAAAACCTTGGCGAAGCTTTAACAAATGATTATATAGACACATTAAGGTTTTCAAGAAAAATACTTCCAACTCTAGCTCACCATAGATTAGATGATTTAATTGAATATTTTAATTTAAACACAAGAAATCTTCACCGTGCTTTAAACGATTGTATTTTAACTAACGAAGTTTACCTTAATCTTTGTAACTTGCTATAATTAGGTAAATAGTCACTAACACTATTGAAAAAATAAATATTTTATGTTAATATTAAATAGGCATTGCAAAATGTCTACTTATATGGCCTGTTGGTCAAGTGGTTAAGATGCCACCCTCTCAAGGTGGAGTCACGAGTTCAATTCTCGTACAGGCTACCAATATGTATTTTACTTAAATATTTTTAAGTTATTACTAAAAACTGTTACGAATAATTTTCATGGCAGTTTTTTTGTTATATTTTTACATAAAAAGGATTTAAGCCTTTAACATCGTATATTAATAAATAGAGGTGATTAAAATTAACTACTATAATGAAATAAAAGAAACTTTAGTTAAAAATGAAATA
>CALVIJ010000020.1 GCA_944329505.1 uncultured Bacilli bacterium
AATTATACCAAATTCCAAAAAAAAATAATAGAATTCCTTATATTTTTGTTATAAGTTCCATTACTTTTTAATTTAAAATTCATATATTTGACATAATATTTACCTATTTTATATAAAATTCATTACAATACAAATAACAAAGAAAGCTACACCTAAAATAGCAGTTAATCTAGTAATGAATAATTCTCCGCCTCTTTCCTTACGGTTGGCGAACAATTCATCATTACCACCCATGATATTACTATCTGGACTTACTGCCTTACCACTTTGTAAAAGGACAATTGCAATTAATAAAATAGATATAATAATTAAAAGTATTTCCATAGTATACCTCCGACTTCTAATAATTTACCATAAAACCAAAGAAAAATCAACCATTCTATTAATTATATGGTTGACTTTCTTTATTTTTTCTTAACATGAATTAAACCATTGTTAATCTCCTCTAAAGCTTTTCCGATGTTTTTGGCAGATTTATATTCATTTTCTTTCATTTGAAAATAACCTGTCTCATCCATTTCTCTAGCTCTTTTAGAAGCAATATTAACAAGTAAATATTTAGATTCAATTTTTTGAAGTAATGCATCGATTGATGGATAAATCATTCTACCCCTCCTAAATAAACTATATATTAGTTTTATAAAAATTACAACAAAAGAGCTTTAATTTGACATTATTTAACGCTTTTTCTTAATCCGTCTAAAACGGCAAACATCGCATAAGTGTCTTGCTGACAATACTCGATTAGTTTCTGATATTTATGTTTATAATCTAAAGGTAATAGTTTAGGAAAAGAAGCATAAGTAACCATAGCCTCAACCCCATTACCAACCTCCATACCTTTATAAGTTAAATCGGAAAATAGAGGTAAAACTTTTTTAATAGAAAATGAGCCATCCATATCCGGATGATAATAATTAAACATTTTAGCTTCTTCTTTAGAATAACCTAAATTCTCATATAAAGAAGATTTTGTTTTAACAATATTCATCAAATCAAATACATTATCTCTTATTTTAAGTAACGTCTCTTTATATTCAGGGAAAATATAAGCAAGCTCTTTTAATCTAGTTTTTTCAAACGAATCATTATAAACTAAAACCATCTTATCATCAGGTATTAACTCACACATATAGCGAATTAAATCTAGTCTATGATCATCATGATTAGGGGCTAAATAACCATAATGATCTTTCTCTTTATCACATACTCCAGGTTCTTTTTCGACGTGCAGAGAAAATTGAAATACCGACTGTGTATAAGGTCTTTCTCCTTTATATCTAGGAAGTGGACAAGGAAAAGTTTCAAAATCTAAATGATAAAGTGGATATGTAATTTGTTTAATACCATCTTTTATTTTTCTTTCATTTATATAAGGTTGACCACTAACCACAGAATCTTTTTGAATTTTATTTTTTTCTCTATTAAGCATCTCGTCAGGAATATCTAACATACTCACCTTACCATCATTAATCAAATCATAAGTATCGTATTTAATGTTTCCTTTTTTAAATCCAAAATTATTATTTATATAAGCAAGTATAGAATGTTTCTCCGGCAAAACATCAAAACATAATCTACAGTATTTACACTTAACCGTCTTTTTATATTCGCAGTACTCTCCAAGTGGTACTCTAGAACCATTTAAATCATCGATATATCCTTTAACTTTTTTACTATCTAAATATATTTTATCCATTAAATCACGAGTCACATTAGTCACATCGATATATGAAATAATATCTTCACCATTTACCTCATCATAAATGGCTTCTCCATTTTCATATTTTCCGTCAAAAACATAATTACTATTTAAAACGGCTAAATAATATTTAACATTCTTATTATCATTATGACTTTTCATATCATTTTCGATAATAAATCTTTGAACTGCAATATCATAAATATAATGACCAGGACCAGAATACTTATCAAAAAGCTTATCTCTATTTCTTTCGTAAACCTTCAAAGGCATATAATCTTCTATATTTAAGTTTAAATCCTCAAGTAAATAATATATTCCATCATTACCTTTTTCAAATATTGAATAATCTTTACTCCCTAAATCTAAATACTTTTTAGTTGTCGTTGCTTTAACTTCAATAATATTAATACCATCATCATTTTCATTATAAATATCAACATAACATAAATACCTTATATTATCAATTACTGCATCAAAACTCTCCTGATTATAAGTACTTTTGGAAAATTTAAAACTACCTTCAAAATATTTAGATGCTAGCTCACCCGCTAATATTTCCACTTTATTATAATATGGCATCATCGTTTCCAAATGCTCATTTTTTATATCTATCAAATCATTGCCACTATCGTCAAACATATTACCTAAAAGTTCAGCAATATGCTCTATCTCCTCTTCTTTTTTGTATTCTTCCACCGTAATCATACTATCTAATTTTTCTTTTTTTAAATCATCTAAAGCTACATATCGCGGACATCTTACATAATTTATAAATTTTGTTTTTGTTATTGCCATAATATCACCATTCAAATTATACAATTTTTAAGCAAAAGAAAAAAGAGAATAAACTCTCTTTTTCAAAATTAAGCTAATTTTTTACGAGCAACTAAAGCTACTGTTGCACTAACAGCTAAAGTTGTAAATGCAATCATAATTCCATCTGAAGTTTTTGGATTTTCTACTTCATCTTTTACTTCATCTTTTACTTCGTCTTTTACATCTTCAGTAGGTTCATCAGTTTCAACTGCAGTTTTAACTAAAGTATAACCATAAGCAAAGTCACTACTTACTGCATCGCCTGAAATTGAAGTATGTTTTTTATCATTTTCACCTAATGCATAAGTAAATTCATCAGTATCTGCTTGAGCAACAACTAAATTATCTTTAACATCTACAATAGTAGAATATACATTAGCATGTTCAAACATATTTACTTTTACTTGTAGGCCACTTTCTCCATATAAAGAAATATTTCCATATAGATTAGTTACTCCTGTTCCTGTATAAGTAGAAGCTGATCTAACTTCTAAATTACCAACAATATTAACTGTACCATTATTTGTAAATGTTGTAGGTGTTCCAGTAGTTAAAGCCATATTTCCATATAAATTGAAAACAGCACCTTCATTAACTACCATATTAATTGGTAAACTAGTATCACCATAAGAAACAAACATTAAGTTTTTCATATGTCTAGTTTCAGCAGTACCATCAACAGTCATTGTAATACCATTTCCTTCTTTAGCAACAGTCACAGTACCTTCAGTGATGTTGATGTAACCATCTTCACCAATTAAATCATAACCAAAAGCTGTAAATGTATCTCCAGCTTTAAAAGTCTGTGGAGTTCCGCCTAATATAGCAGCTGCTGTTGTATCATCATACTCTTCCGCATGTACACCTCCAAATGGCATTAAACAAAGTCCAAAAACCAAAGCTCCTAAAAATACCCCTAACTTTTTCATACTTATCCTCCCTCTAGGCATATACCTTGCCATCCTCATTATATCAAATTTAAAACTAACGTGCAAGCAATAAAAAATTTCAAAGAAAAAAGCGCTTATCAAAAGCGTTTTTGACGTAAACTAAGCTAATTTTTTACGTGCAACTAAAACTACTGTCGCACTAGCAGCTAAAGCTACAAATGCAATCATAATTCCGTCTGAAGTTTTTGGGTTTTCTGCTTCATCTTTAACATCATTGTTTTCATCTTTTGGGTTTTCTGGAGTAGTTGGTTCTTCTACTGCAGGTCTATAATCAGCAGCATCCAATTCTACATAATTATCTCCTGTAGGTAAATTGTTTTCATCTAAGAATAATTGAACTTGTAATGGTTTTCCTTCTTCTTTATCATAAGTAACAGCAACTTTTACTCCGTTATATTCAATATTCATGCTTTCTACTTCTTCAGTAGTTAAATTATCAGTCCATAATGTTGGTAATTTGTCTGTTTCAGTAGTATTTACAATAGTAGCATTATTTATAGTAAGTGATGGCACTGATAAAGTTGGAGCTGCGCCTTTAGTAAGTTCGATACCACCAAATCCATTTCCAGAAACATCGATTGTTCCTTCTAAAGTAAGATTAGCACCATTAGCACTTAATCCAACATTACCACCTGTTAAAGTAATATTTTTAACTGTTACATTAGCATCATAAGCTTGAATTACATATACACCACCATTATAAGGTTTTTCAGCATCACTACCCCAAACTGTATTGTCATTAGAACCATTTTTAAATGTTCCTACATATGTAATTTTATGACCATTTCCATCAATAACCTTATCAGAAGTAACATTTATCTTATGAGTTGTTTCAATATCTTTAGTTAATTTAACTGAAGTAGTTACATTATCTTCAAGATATTTATATAAATCCTCTGCGTTATCAACCTCAACTGGCTCAGCTGCATTTGCACCCATAAAAGGTACTACCATAAATGCACATACAAGTAAACCCAAAAATACTTTAAGTTTTTTCATTTCTCTCTCTCCTTCTAAGCAATTTTATCTTGCTATTTAAATTATATCAAATAAAACAATAATTAACAATAAAAAAAATATAAATATGTATAAAATGTGAAACACAATGTAAACTTGCAAATTTTATGTTATAATTATTAAAGTTGGGAGTGTCAATATGCAAAAAAATGGTCGAGTAACAAGAACAGAATTTCATAAAAGAAAACGAAAAAAGCGAATAATTTGGACTATAATTTTTATAATAAGTCTCTTAATATCTATTCTGTGTATAATGAAAATATTTTTTTGGAATCAAGAAAACAAAAATGTTGATAAAATAACTGAGGATATAAACAATGAGAAAATTGTTGAGGAAGTTCAGAGCGAAACGGCTGAAAACATAAACCCTCCTGAAGACAAGGATGACGACTATTGGAATTATATCAAAATGGATATGATGTCAGTTGACTTTAATGAACTTAAAAAGAAAAATAGTGATACTGTAGGTTTTATTAAAGTAAATGGCACAAATGTCAATTATCCAATTGTTCAAACGACTGATAATTCCTATTATTTAAAACATGCTTTTGACAAATCTAGTAACTCTGCTGGTTGGGTTTTTGCCGATTATCGAAACAACATGGTTAATTTTGATAGAAATACCGTTATATATGGTCATAGTAGGTCAAATCAAACTGTCTTTGGAAGTCTTAAAAAAGTTTTAAATAAATCTTGGTATGGAAATAAAGATAACCATATAATTAAGTTATCAACTCCAACCGAAAACACCTTATGGCAAATCGTTAGTATATATACTATCAAACCAGAAAGCTATTACATCACAACTAAATTTTCAGATAGTCAGTTTAAAGAATTTGTTAAAACAATTAAAGATAGAAGCGAAATAGAATTCAGCGGAACCTTAAGTGAAAATGATAAAGTATTAACTTTATCAACTTGTGAGGACGTCGCTGGAACTACTAGATTAGTAATTCATGCTAAACTAATAAAATTAGATAAAAGATAAAACCCTTTGGAATAATCCCAAAGGGTTTTACGCTTGTTTATAATTAATTATAACAGACATGTCTTTTCGAACACTTTCATTATTGTTAACGCTTCTATTATACATGGCGGTTACAGTCATATGAACCGATTCACCAGCATCCAATTCATCACCTAAATTAATACCACCAACTGAATATATAATATTGTCATCCGGTTTATTTTCTGGAACAATATAAATACTATCTACTTTAGCATTTAAAGTTCCACTATTTTTTATAGTTAAATCATAGACAATTTTATCACCTGGTCCTGACAAAGAAATATAAAAATTGGCTTTTGTACTTGTAAAACTAGGCTTACTAAGTTCTTTTGCACCACCGATAATATCATCTACTTGCATATCGGTGAATCCTATATTACATGCACCATCATCAGCTTGTCTAACATTAAAAGCTAAAGGTTGGGCGAAAGTGGCATACCAAATAATCAAAAATGCTGCAACGGCTACCAATGCAATTACTATCCTATTAGTAGACTGTTTAGACATTTTAATATGGCGATCTTTGGCATCAGTAATTTCTTCTGCATGTGGTTCCCAAAGTTCTAAAACCTCTATGTTTTCATCTTTTTTCACATCATCTTTAACAGTATTGTTTTTATTTAAATCATTTTTATCCATAAATATCATTCCTTACTGTTTACTCTAAAATTAGTATATCATAATCCTTTATTTTAAGCAATAAATTAATAATAATTAAGAAAATTCATAAGGACTTCCGGCTGTTCCTTCACCATCTAAACTAATACTTTGCTTCAAATATACTGAGGGTCTAACCCCATTTGTATTACTAACATAATCTAAAACCACTCTACCATCCATATGTATAAAACATACTGTAATAGAATAAGTATCACGTGGGTTCAAAGTCCACCAATAATTACTAGAAGTAAAAAGATAATTACTATTTTGACAAGCAGTATAATTAATCGCATTCAAATCATAATTTCCACATTGTGCTTTATTAGTATTAGCTCTTAAATATTCACTTGGGGTTAACATTCCGACTTTTCCATACCACAAATAACTATTTTCTTTGCTAATTTGTTCAGCCATATTAGTATTTCTATGTACTACTGGTCCTATTCCAAAATTATGAGCAACTATCTTATCATTGTCACTTAAAGAATTATAATATTCACCGTTCAAATAAGTAAGTAATTCACTATCTGCACTTACAGCTCCACGATATGGTCCATTAACATATTCTGATGGGCTTCCAACCATATTATTAGTTGAAGACCACACATTACAACCATATTTAAGAGCCTCACCTTGTGAACAAAAGCCTGTCGTTCTAGCACCTATACTATCAAACTTTCTATTTGGTAATAATTGTTCTTTTGCTATTTTAATTGTATTATCACTTTCTACAGAAACGATTCTCCATAACTCACCACTAAAAGTTATATAATTATTAGGATTATCTCCTTTAAAAACATATCTTCCTTCTTCATATTCATCTTTATATAATCCATCTCCACTAGTTACAACTTTTTCTTTTAACATTTCAGCTGCTTTTAGCTTAATATGTCCAGTAGCTCTTATACTAAGTTGTGTTCCAAAGGCCGCATATCCTACACATAAACATAAAAGTAAACATAATGAACCAATTATAATTATTTGCTTTTGTTTTTGTAATTTTCTTCTTCGCATGATAAATATCTCCTTTAGTATTTATATAAATTATATAAAATTTTTTTTATTCTTTCAACACTATTTGTCTCATGTTTCATTTTTACATACATAAGCTTTACTAAAGGAGGAACTATGAAACAATTAAAAAAAATATCTAAAATTTTACTATATACTATTATATTTTTTACAATACTATCATTATTATTAACAACTTTTAATTATTTTAATATTATAAATTATCAAACACTGGCTATTGGTAAAATCGTCATTCCAATATTAACCCTAGGCTTAAGCGGATTACTAATGGGCAAAAAAGCAAGTAAAAACGGTTGGCTTGAAGGTTTAAAGATTGGTTTAATTATCATTTTCATCTTAATAATTACAACAATTATCATGGGTGAATTTTCTCCAAAAAAATTAACTTTTTTCCTAATCTTAATTATATCCGGTATCTTTGGAAGTATTATCGGTATAAACACAAAAAATACTTAAGTTACTCACCTAAGTATTTTTTTAAAAATTCATTTTTATATTCTAAAAACTGATTATTTTTAATAGCTTCGCGCATTTCTTCCATCATTCTAATTAAAAAACGGATATTATGAATAGAAAGTAATCTTCCACCCAAACCTTCATTAGCTACAAATAAATGTCTAATATAAGCTTTAGTGTAATGTTTACACGTATAACAATCACAATCATCAATAGGGGTAAAATCTTCTTTGTATTTTGCATTCCTTAAATTAATTTTTCCATGATGGGTAAAGGCATTAGCGTGTCTGGCAATTCTAGTTGGTAAAACACAATCAAACATATCAACACCACGTTCAACTCCTTCGAGTAAATCGGCAGGTTCTCCAACGCCCATTAAATAACGAGGTTTATCTTCTGGCAAATATTTAATTGCATAATCAATCATCTTATACATGGTCGGTTTATCCTCACCAACTGAAGTTCCGCCAATAGAATAACCATCAAAATCTAATTTAACTGTCTCTTCGGCACTAAATTTTCTAAGATCAGGATATTCTCCACCTTGAACAATTCCAAATAAAGATTGATTTTCATTTTTAAATGCTTTCTTCCCTCTTTTTGCCCATCTTAAAGTTCTTTCTGTACTGTTCTTAGCATATTCATAACTTGCGGGATAAGGAATACATTCATCAAAACTCATAGCAATGTCACTATCCAATTTGTTTTGAATTTCCATTGAAAGTTCAGGAGTTAAAAACAAAGGTCTTCCATCAATATGACTTTTAAAATGAACGCCTTCTTCCGTAATGTCTTTTTCTTTATTTTTAGCAAGTGAAAAAACTTGAAATCCTCCACTATCAGTTAAAATAGGTCCATCATAATTCATAAATTTATGAAGTCCACCAGCTTTGGCAACAATATCCTCTCCTGGTCTAAGCCATAAATGATAAGTGTTTGATAAAATTACTGCACTATGTGCTTCTTTTAACTCTTCTGGTGTAAGCATTTTTACATTGGCTAAAGTTCCTACAGGCATAAACATGGGAGTATCAAAAGTGCCATGATTAGTAATTAATTTACCTAACCGTGCATTGCCATCTTTTTTCACCAATTCATACTTTATTTTCATCTATGTTGTTTCCTTTCTTTTAATTTAAATCCAGATAAATAAATATCAAAATCATCATCGATTAATTTATGATATCCATCATGAAGCAAATTTCCTAGAATTTCTTTACCTCTCTCAGTCTTTTCTAAAACACTAGCTGGAAAGTCTTCAAATAAAATCGGCTTTTCATTTAATTTAGGTAAAAACTGAGAATAAGTTGGATCAATTAAATAATCCTGCTGATTTCCAGCAAGTAAATAATAATGATTATAACCCTCTCCTTCATTAATGTTATACATACTTACTGGTATTTCCATCATTTCCAAATCGGCTTTAATATTATTAGCAAAATAATAACATAAACCATCTACGCTATCTACTCTAGGTACAGCTTCACTCAAATTTTTAAAAACTACAAATTTAATTTCTTCTTCCATATCTAATATATTACTCAAAAACAAAATAAAAATCAATGCTTACATATATTTTTGCATCGATTTCATCATTTGATTTACTTGTTTTTGACTAGGAGTTCTTCCCATTCCAGACATCATTGCCTTAATCATTTTTTCATTAATTGGTGGATTTTCTTTAAGTTGCTTTTTCATGATTTTTTTAGCGATTAAAAATCCAATAATAATTCCAACAATCAAACCACCAACAATTTTTAATAAATCTAATAAAAATGCTCCCCAATCCATTTTATCTGCCTCCTATACAGATATTTTACTAGAAAAGTGTATTATTGGCAAGCATATTTCAAAAGTTTTAGGCGTTTTCAACAATCTCCATATTATTATCTTGGGCATGACTTTGAACAGTTGCATTATCAAGTGCACTTATATAACTAACTCCTAACACCATTACTACTAAAGCTATTACTGATTTACATTTTAATAATTCCATATTTCATACCTCCCTTTGTTATCTCAATCATAACACGAACAAACTTTCGTGTCAATATATTTTTCAAACAAATGTTTGACTTTGCACAAAAATTGTGTTAAAATGTGTATAGAATAATTTAGGAGGAAATTATGGAAAAATTAACTCGCCGTCAAACAGACGTATTAAACTATGTTAAAACATACATTGTATCTCATGGATACCCACCAACAGTCAGAGAGATTGGTAAAGCTTTAGATATTTCTTCGCCAGCAACCATTCATGCTCATTTATCAAATCTAGAAAAAAAGGGTTTTATAAAAAAAGAAGGATCTAAAAATAGAGCCATCGAATTGCTAGTTAAAAATGAATTTGAACCAGAAAACGAACTTGTTGCTGAAGTTCCTCTTCTTGGAAAAATTACTGCTGGTTCACCAATTGAAGCAATTGAAATGCCTAACGAATTCTTTGCTTTACCTAGTTATTTACTCCCAAAAGGTAAGGAAGTATTTACTTTAAAGGTCGATGGTCTCAGTATGATTAACGCTGGAATTCTAGATGGTGATATTGTTATTGTAGAAAGAAGAAATACTGCAAGAAATGGTGAAATAGTTGTCGCTATGACTGATGAAAATGAGGTTACATTAAAAACATTCTATAAAGAAAATGGTCATTTCCGTTTACAACCAGAAAATGACACTATGGAACCAATCATTTTAAATAATGTTACAATCTTAGGTAAAGCAATCGGATTATATAGAAAAATATAACATACTTTTAAATAAAGTATGTTATTTTATAAAATAAGTACTGGACATATTATAATTACCATTTTCTAAAACTAAGGCTATCACGTTACCGCTTGTAACATTCAATGTCTCTTTAACTGAAGCTTCTTTCCAAGTCTGACCATTATCTAAACTATACATATATGTATAGTTTTTTTTCTCGCTAACTGGATAATTAATAATTAACTTACCATTATATTCAAATTCAATTCCATTAACTACTTTAATTAACCTATTGCGTGTAGTTTCATTACCCCTACTGTCTCTAGCTGTACATTTAATAATATAATCATCAGGGATAATCGACAATGTATTTTCACATTCAAAGCTAGCTTCACCAGCGTTATCAGTAGCAATAACTCCAGCTTCGACATCAAAGCCATTCACCTGATCACTCGTAATTGTAACCGTCTCAGGAACTATCAAACTAGGATCTTTGTCATCAGTAACAATCACTACTCGTGTTACTTCTTTTGATTTTCCATTAGCGGCAACTTCATACTTAACTGTATATGTGTCAGTAGTACTTGTATCAATATTACTAATTTGTCTTCCATCATTATAATAAGAAGTTATGATCTCATCACTTACATTAATACCATCAACATAAGCAGTTGCTCCAGCATCATTATATTTTTCGTTTATTTCTACATAAGTTAAATAATTACCATTAACATTTAAGTTTACACCATCATCTTTTAAATTGAGATTTTGGACTTTTTCTACTGGTCTATTTACATAATTTATTATTTTATTTGTTATAAATAAAATCAGAAGACCTATTATAATAACTGCTATAAAACCAATAACTTGACCTTTCGTAAATCTCCTAAGCATTTAACCAGCTCCTTATTTATTTATATTAGCAATTGTACAGCTATTTGCATCAGTAATGTTTTCGTTTATTATAATTTCTTTAGCGTCTGCTTCTTTAACAACGCATACTCTGGCATCATCACTCCACAAAGCTAATGTAACCTTACCTCTATCATCTATTTTAAGTTCACCGGCATCAGGTAAAGTTCCACTCGTTTTTAACACATACTTTTCACTTTCTGAACTAGTTTTATAATTAATTGATAAAGTAGTATCTTCTTTTAAGGCTTGCTTTTCAGCTTGATATGTTCCAGCAGCTACTACTAAACCATGGGCGGTATCTACAAAAGCACTTTCTTTAGAATTTTGAATAACATTTATTACAATTGGTACTGTAATTGTAGCTATTACAGCTAGAATTACAATAACTGCAAGTAATTCAACTAAAGTAAATCCTTTTTTTAAATTCATCTTATTATTCATCTATCTGCACCTCGTAATCAAATTCCATATCTGTTATTTTTTTTACACAAACTTTTGTTGTAAGTGGAAATGCTTTATCTGTTTTTGGATTTTTTATATCAAGTGGTAAATATCCTCCTTTTTGTAATTCATCAATTGTTTTACAAGATAAATCATCTATGTTTTCAGGCATCTCATCCAAATGTTCAGTATAATAATCTTGCCCACCTTTTTCTAATTGTTCGATTTGGGTTTGATATAAATCATCCCTACCTTGATTAAGGGATCTATTGATTGCTGGAACAGTAATCATAGCAATAATTCCCAAAATTGCGATAACACCAAGTAATTCAGCTAAAGTAAATCCTTTATTTCTCATATCATCACCTACTATAATTATACCAACATTTTAGTACTTTGAAAAATAAAAAGTAATTATTTTCATAATTACTTTACTTTTTAGCTAAAATTTCATTGTTTTTTGTAATATTTATACTCCTCTATTGGTGTAGGAATAGGTTGTGCCTAATAAAAATATATAATTTACATTACAATAATTTGCATCAAAACCACTATTATATAATCTTTGAGTACTTATGTACCAATTACCACTACGCTCAGAAATATCACACTTGATTACTTCCGAATTCATCGGATCTGTTGTAATACTGCTTTTCTGAACATACACTCCTCCGTAATTTTGAGTATGCAACCAACTTGTTCTATTATAGGTAATTCCTAACATCATTGTTGTATTACTGTTAGTACACCAGGTATTCATAGAAAGGGCATCATAATCTGTTATGTCTATTGGTGTATCTGATGACATTTGCACTCTTGACAATGATCCTTGTGGATTACTTAATTGAATATAATATCTATTTCCATCGGGTGCTACACCATTATAACAAGTTCCTGTGCCACCTACATCAACTAAAGTTTGACTAAATGTTGGATTAAATGGAAGTGCATTTGTCTGAAAGAGCCTTCTATCATTTTTTCTCCAAGTAGGATAAACAGTAAGATTACTATTACATTCACTCATGTTAAAGGTCTTTCCAGTTATTGTCTTTGTTGTC
>CALVIJ010000021.1 GCA_944329505.1 uncultured Bacilli bacterium
TAGGAAACTATCTTTTTTCTATATCAAGTATATCATAATTCTTCTTTAATGGGCGAGATTACGACAAATGTTGACACAATTTTATCTTTTTTATAGTCATCATTTATATATTTTTTGAAACAATCTTTGTCAAATTTTACGGCTACAAACGTAAAACTTTTATATTTTTGTTTTTTTACGGTTACAGCCGTAAAACTTTTGTATTTTTGTTTTTTTAAATTTTATCATAATAAAAAGAACTGAAGAAATGTTTAATTTTCTTCTGGTTCTTCTTTTTCACTTTTTACTCTTTTTTACCATTCTTTTTTTGTATTTACTAATTCTTTAATATATCCTGTTAAACAACTAGGAGCCAAAATAAAGGCATATAGTAATGTATAGAATATAAAGGCAAGTATACTTCTTCTTTCTAATTTGCACTCTACTTCTTTTAAGGCATTTCTTCTTTTTATTTCGATAACTAAGCATAATATCATACCGAGTAATATTACTAGTAAGGTTAGAAAGCCCATAAACAAATTATTATGGAACAGTAAAAAGATAATACCTAAAGGAATGAAGATTAAGAGTGCGAGATCAATAAATGGGAAAAGTATATTCATGCACATTAAAAATTTAGATTTTATATTTAGTTTTTTAGAGGTTATGATTTTGGTATGTTTAAAGGCTTCAATCATTCCCCTCGCCCATCTTTTTCTTTGTCTAAATAAATCTTTGAGGGTGTCTGGGACTTCTGTGAAGGCGACGGCGTTTTTGGCAAAGTTAGTTTGGTAACCTTTTGATAATAGATTCCATGTTAAAACGATGTCTTCACCAACGCAGGGCTGCCAGCCACCTATTTCTTTTATTTGCTTTGTTTTATATGCACTAAAAGCTCCTTGGGCAACTAAGGTAGAGTTATAACTTCCTTGATACATTTTGACTCCAAAAATTCCGAGGGTGTAATCCCACTGTTGTAGTTTGGTAACAAAATTTTTTCTATCGTTTTGAACGAATATACTTCCGGCGGTAGCTACTACTTTTTTATCTGAATTAACTAATTTATTCATGATACATTTAACAGCTAATGGATGAAGATAAGTGTCGCTATCTACCGTGATAACATAATCGGTTTTGACATGTTTTAATCCCTCGTTTAGGGCATATGATTTACCTCTATGACAAGTTTCTAATACTTTAATTTTACAGTCACAGTTCATGGATTTTAATAATTTTAATGTGCCGTCTGCCGAGCCATCATCTATTACAATTATATGTATTTTACCTCTATATTTTTGGCACAGAATTGAATCTACCACTTTTTTAATTGTTCTTTTAGCATTATATACAGGAATTAATATAGTGACATCGCATTCTTCTTTTTGATGTTTTTTTCTTTCTTTTTTACTACATAATAGGCTTATAAGTGTGAATACATAAATAAAACCTGGTATGAGTGCTACAAAGGTGACAAGATATATTGCTAGCGGATAACCGAAATAGCAAGCAATATCTTGAATCCAATTGATATTGATACATGTAGCAAATATAAGATACAAAAGTGAAATAATAAATGCTAAGGCCATTTCTATTACCCTTACTGTATCTTATGAACGTGAGAAAAATATGGTGACTATTTGTAAACAAAGGAATATGATAAAGTGGTGATAGTGATGGTTAAAAAAATATGTATATTTATTTTTCTCATTTTAATTATTGTTTTTGGAGTTATATTTTTAAATAAAGAAAAAAGAGATTATAAAAAAATCCCAATACTTTTATATCATGACTTTGTGTTAGAAGTTCCTAAAGAAGATCCTGATGATTTTAATTATATAAACACACCTGCTAGTTTTGAGGAAAATATTAAGACGTTATTAGATAATGGTTATACTTTTTTATCATTTGCGGAATTAAATGATGCTTATGATGGAAAAACGAAGTTACCTGATAAACCTATTTTAATAACTTTTGATGATGGATATTACAGTAATTACAAATATATTTTTCCTATTTTGGAAAAGTACAATGTGAAAGCATCTATTTTTATAGTGACTGATAATATTGGAAAGACTATAGATGGCAAAAAGTATTTGACTTGGAGGCAGTGTGAGGTTATGAATAAAAGTGGTTTAGTGGAAATTTTTAGTCATAGTACGAAACATGTTTTTTATGATAGACTGCCGGTTAAAGAGCTTAAAGAAGATGTAGAACAATCATATAAGAAAATCGAAAAGCATTTAGGAAAACAGGATTTAAAGGTTTTTGCTTATCCTTATGGAGCTTATACAAAAGAAAGTGTTTTTGTTTTAAAATTAAGTGGTGTGGATATGCAGGTGTATGATATTGGAATGAACAATTTTAAAGATTTTGACAAAAGTTATATAAAAAGAATTAATATTCCATGTGAAATGACGGGATTAGAGATTATTAATGAAATTAATTCGGCAAATTAAAAAGACAATTCTATTATTTGAAATTGTCTTTTTTTAACCTACTCTATTTCGTTCATGATATTATCTAATTTAGAAAAATCGACAAAACTAATTTTTTTATTATATGTTTCAATCATGGCTTTATCTTCAGCACTTTGCTTTTCTTTTGGTAATTTCTTTACGGCATTATAAAGTAATTTCATCATTGTTTTATGGGTGAATTTTAATTTTGAATAATCTATTCCACCTCTTAAATGAAATATTTTGGCGTTTTCGAATATTTCTTTTTTTATCTGGGCTTTGATATTATTTCTTATGTTATTTTGATTTTGTTTATCTATTGGGTCAGCAAGTCCAACGGTTACTATGATGATTTTTTTATTTGCAATATTATTTATTTTATTTAGGGTTTTGTTCATGCCTAGTACTCCACCAGCATAAAGTCCACCTATGTAAATAATTTGGTCATAGTTATCGATGTTTTTTATGTTTTGATAAGGTATGGCTTCTATATTAGTTTTCTTTGAAAGTTCTACAGCATACTCTTTTGTAGTTCCATAACAAGAACCATATATTATAATTTTTTTCATAAGCACCTCTATAAATATTTATTATATATCATTATTATCAATTATTTTTGGACATTCAGCCTCAAAAATACAACTATTACATTTTGGATTTTTTGGCCGGCATGTATTTTTGCCTAATTTCCAACACGTTAAATCTAATATACCTGGGAATTCTGGATTTATTGATCTTGCTTTATAAACTATTTTATCAATGTTTTGAATATCTTTCTTCTTTATTAATCCCATTCTTTTGAACACTCTTTTCACATGCACATCTGGTGAAATATCTATTGAATAATAATCTGATAATGGAATTTTAAAATCTCTTGATAATAGATTAGTAGCCATAGTAGAGATTTTTATGCCCATCCCATCAAAATCTAAAAATCTGGAAACAACGGTTGCACTGCTTGGATTATCATTCCAAATGTTAGAAGCGTCACCATTATATTCTTCTACAATTTTATGAACTGTACTATAAAATACCTTAGCCATATCATCATTAAATCTATGGAGTTTGTTTTCGTGAAATATTTTCTTATATTCTTCGAGTGACACATCATACAATTTATCAATAGAGAATGTTCCCAAAATTTGTTTTATTTGATATGGGATAGACCAAGCTCTTTCGGCTGTTATTTGTCTATCCATGGCACATGCTAGTACAAAGGCATGAGGATAATTAATTAAATCGCTTACTAATTTGTTTTTTTCTTCATCATCTACTAGTTTAATTACTTTTTGCTTATTATATTCAGCAATTGATACTTCTTTTAACTTTTCTTCTATCATTTATATTTTATCCTTTCAAACGTTATTTATTATCTTTCCATTCATGATACAAGATATCTTTTAAAACTAACATACTATCCAACTCACTATATCCATAGTCATCGCTTAAGCTATTAAGCAATTTTCTGATTTCTTTGGAATATTTAGATACATCTACTTCTTTTTGATAAGTTGAGAGTACGGGATACTTTTTACTCCAGGCATTAATCCAATTTACTTTTGATGTTTTTTCTTCATCGGTGTTTTTAATAACTTCTTATATTTTGTTTAAATCTATTTCTGATTTATCTAAATCCATTTTTTCAACCTCCAACTTTTTTTATTATAATATATTAATATTTCATTATTTATACTATAACAGAAAAAAGCAAAAAAAATCAACTAAACGTTGATTAATATAAATGAACTATTTACAAGTATAGCCTTGCACTTCTAAAACTTGTTGTAATTCTGAAACGGTTATCTCTTGGCTAGTGTCTATTCCTATGAAGCTACCACCATGTTCTCTAGTGACAAATCTAATTCCATCGTCTGTGACAGAGGTACTCATATATGGTTTAGTTTGTCTTATCATATTGACATAGCTTTGTCTTTGGTCTAAAAGTTCTTCTGGGAAAATCATATTAACGGTAAATACCATATCTTTTATTTTTTTATTATTGACTTTTATTTCTAGGTTTGATTCTGTTTTAATATTAGATGAGGTGACTGAGGCCGTGCAGGTTAAGGTTTTGGTGTTTTTAGAATCTATTAAGTAAATTATAACTAAGAATACTACTAGTATTAATACTATAAATATTATTAATTTTTTATCTATTTTTTTCATATGATTCCTACTTTCCTAAGGCATCCATTATTTGATCTTCATTTACGGCTCCGACTAATGTTTCTTTAACTTTACCATCTTCAAAGATTATGAGTGTTGGGGTGGCACTGATTTCATATTCTGTTATTATTTCTTCATTCGCACTATCATCCATATCGATAGTTCCTATTTTGATATCTTCATTATTTTTAGCAATATCTATTAATGTGGTTAACATAGCTACACAAGGGGGACAAGATTTAGATGTGAATTCTAAGACAACTGGTTTGTCTGCTTTTAAAACTTCTTCGGAAAAGTTCTCATCAGTGACTTTAACTATTCCAACATTGGCAGCTTCTTCTTGCTCTTCAGAACTACTTTGACTAAAATAATAAAAAACTGTGAGTGCACATAATATAACTATAAAAATTACGATTTCAATTACTAATTTTACTTTTTTATTCATAATATACCTCCTAACCAATTATTCCAATAATTCCGGTGATGGTGTACCACACACCACTTAGAATTAAGATGCTTCCTGATATTTTGTTGATGATGTTATAATGTTTCTTTATGAAGTCAAAGGTACTTTTCATTTTTTCTAGGAATAAGGTTGTGACAATAAATGGAATAGCAAGTCCTAAAGAATAGATTAATAATAGGCTAGCGCCTTTTAAAACACTACCGGTTGTACTAGCTAATATTAAAGCTGAAGATAAAAATGCGCCTACACATGGGGTCCATGATAATGAGAAGATTATTCCAAATAATACTGATGTTATAAAGGTTAAGTTTTTCTTTTCTTGATTTGTGCCTTTTGTTTTATTTAAAAATTTAATGAATAAAACACCGATATAATTTAAACCAATTATTATTAAGAATATTCCGAAGATTATATTTATGTAATCTGTGTACTCATGAACAAATTTACCAAAAGTTCCGGCAAATACACCTAAGAGGATAAAGATTATACTAAATCCGCAAACAAAGCCTAGTGAATTAATGATGGATTTTTTCATGCTTTTACTTTCGGTAGCAAAATAAGAAATATAAATTGGAATTACTGGTAATACACATGGTGAGATGAAAGAAGCAATTCCCTCAATAAATGTAATTAGATATTCCATTTTTAACCTCCGTACTATTTACTTAACACTTTAAATGATACCATAAAAAAGTGGGCTATTCAACAGAGTGCACACTATATTTTTATAATCTAAAACTTAGTTTTAATAAATTATGAGCCAAATAAATCAGCATTATTTTAATTTACTTTTTTAAAACTTTTGTTACATAGTTAAAACCATTTTTTATTTTTTCCTCTATAGTAGTATTTTCACTATAAATTTTCCTTAATTTATCCATTATTAAAGTTTTGCCATCATACATTTCATAAAAGCTAGCATATCCTTTTTCTTGAAAATCAAATATAGTTGAAAATGGCTTATTATTTAAAATTGGGTCGGTCACCATTTCACTATACTGCCATACTATATATGGTGATTCAAATTCGGCTCTTGGTGTTTCTGGATATATGGTTTTCCATTTTTCAAACCAGAGAAAGTGCAATGTTTCATGGGCGCACGTTTCTATTAATTGCTGGTCACTCATATTAATTGAAACGGAAAAACTGAAACTATCTAAATACCTAGGGAACACAGGAATTAAACCTATTCTCCCCTCAACTATGTCTATGTTGTTTGGCCAGCTTATATTTAAGTAGTTAGATAACATTTTAAAATAAAGGTCATTGTATGGCTGCCATATTGCATTATATCTTTGAATTTCTTTTTCTATTTCATTTTGATATTTTTCATAACTTTCTCTAACAACATTTTCAATTATTTGGTTTATTTCTTCTTTTGAAAGTTTTTTGTCTAGGTTTTCTAATTCTGGAAAATATTTGATAGTAAAATTATGAATATTAAATAAATCGTCATTTTCATAGTAGGCCCATTTTATAAGTTCTATGTTTTCTTGCAAAGACATTTTTCTAAATTTTAGTTTTGGGTTTTTCATTAGTATACTCCTTTACATTTTTATCTAATTTGTCATCATTAATATTTGTTATATCATTTATTCTATTTATTTCATTTATTTTTTCTTGGTAACCTTTTAAAGCAGAAAAAGGGGCGAACTGAGCGGAACGATTTTTTAATGACATTGGTTTTCTTTTTTTTGATACATGATGTGGCATATTTATAATATCATCATAGTTAGGCATGATGGCCTCCTATTTGTTCGTTTCGCTTTTTGGTGGTAGCGGCTTTTTCTAAATCCATAAGTTTTAAAATGGAATTTTTGCCATATTTTTCTTTAATGTTTAAAAGGGTCCCTTGGAGTTTTCTTTCTTTTGCTTCTTCTCTTTTTTCATTTTCTAAAATGTTAGTTTGTTTTTCTGAATCTGAAAATAAATCTAGTTGATAATATTTTGTTTTATGAATTTCTAATTCTTCACCGGTTACATCAATGGCTGTTAGGTTAATTCTTTTGATTAATAGTTTAGGATTAATAATTTTATCATATAGTTTTATTAAAGCATTCATGATTATTTTAGAAGATGATGTTTTATGGATTAAGGTTATGGTCCCGTGAGCATGTTTAGGAATTTTTCTTCCATAAAAGTCAGTGGTTATTTCTCCTTCATAATTGTTATTTATGTTTTGAATGTCATAGCCAATGGTTAAGGTTAGTTTATCTGTGACAAGGCTTTTGGCGGTAAGGTCAAGGGCAAGTGAATCAGCCATTTCACAGATAACTAATTTAGTTTCTTTATAATTATATGGACAATCAAGTACTTGACCTGAGGTTATACATCTATTATTTGGAGTATAGGATTTTATAGACTCTATTGTACATGGTTCATATCCCCAAGCGTGGTCGATTAATAGTTCGGCATTTATACCGAATAGTTTATAAAGTAAGTCTTCATTTTGAATGGAACATCTAGCAATATCACCCATGGTATAGATGGCATATTTTTCTAATCTTTTGGCTATCCCTTTACCTACTCGCCAAATATCGGTAATTGGTTTATGATACCATATTTGCTTTCTATAAGACATTTCATCAAGTTTAGCTATTCTAACTCCAAATTTGTTTGGCTTAGTGTGTTTGGCAACGATGTCCATTGCAACTTTAGCTAGAAATAAATTGGTGCCTATACCAGCGGTGGCCGTGATACCTGTTTGTTTATAAATGTCATTAATTATTTTGGTGACAAGTTCTTCTGGGGCAAGGTTATAGTATTTTAAATAGTTAGTTATGTCGGCAAATATTTCATCAATTGAATATACGAATATGTCATCACTTGATAAATATTTTAGATATATGCTATAGATTTTGGCTGATGCATCTATATAATGAGCCATTCTGGGTGTGGCTATTATGAAAGATAATTCTTTGTTTTTATCTTTTTTTAATTCATCATCATTAGAGGATTGACCAGTAAATGGTTTATAACTATTTTGTTTTTTTCTTAGTTTATTTATTTCTTTTACTTTTGATATTACTTCAAATAGTCTTGCTCTACCACCTACTCCATACTGTTTTAATGATGGGCTTACGGCAAGGCAAATGGTTTTTTCGGTTCTTTCTTTATCAGCAACAACGAGGTTTGTTTTTAAAGGATTTAATCCTCTTTCTACACATTCTACAGAAGCATAAAAACTTTTTAAATCGATACATATATATGTCTTCTCCATTTATATCACCATAATTATTTTATCACGAACAAATGTTCTTTTGAATAATTTTTTTGTTTTTACAAAAATTTTACAAAAAAAGATTATCTTTTGATAACCTTGTTATGTTAAAAATATAAGCCATATTCCTAAAGCTATAAATATGATGAATAGGATTATACTGGTTTTACTTATACTTACTTTTTTTAAGTTATGTTTTTCTAATTCATTTGTTTGTTTAATATATTTTAGACCAAATAGTTTGGTTTTACTTAAATCTTTGTTTGTATATAGTCCAAAAGCCATTGGATTATCATATTCCGAGTATTCAAAGTCTTTTAATTTTAATAGATTCAAAAACATGATTAAGTCAGCTGAACATCCCGATATATTTAAAATGGACAACCAAATTAAGACAGTATTGTTTGTAAGAATTCCTATGATATAAGTAATAACTCCAATTATGACGAATGGGAATAATAAAGAAATTAAAATATTTCTTTTACTGATATTTTGTTTACATAAACAACATAGTATCCCCTTCTCTAGATGAGCACCATAGGTAATGTTTTTGAATTTGGCACCATTAATAACGTAAGCTATACTATGAAGTAATTCGTGGAGAATTAGATATGGAATGATAAGTAAAAATATTAATTCAAAATTTTTATCAGTCATAGTAATCTCATTAGAGAAATAGAAAGTTATAAATATCATAATAATAAAAATTATAACTGATATTATTTGGAGAATTACTCCATTCATTTCATATATACAGTATTTCTTTTCTTGGTTCATTTTGCGACTCCTATAATTAATTTAGTGACTTATAAAGGTTAAGGATTTCTAGCATTTCTTTAGTGATACCTTTTTTGTCACCATATTTTTGTACATTTTCCTTTAGTTCTTCTTCAACATCATTTACAGGAATATATCTTAATTCAAAGTTTCCATCTTTTTCGCTTTCAGTATATTCGGTATTATTTAGGTTTGGTTTTTCATCAGTTTTAAGTTCATAATAATATATTTCTATTTTTCGGTTTTTACCTTTTTCTGGCCAGTCTTTATAGTAACTTATCATTTTGGCAAAAGGATTAATATTCAAATGATTTAAGACTATTCCTGTTTCTTCTTTTATTTCTCTTTTGATTGTTTGAACTAAATTTTCGCCTTTTTCAACATGTCCACCTGGAAATTGGTAATCACTATGAGAATAACCTAATAAAATTTCTTTCTTAGAATTGGTTATTAATAATTTAACTCTTTTTACTACTTCTGTGACATCTGTTTCTTTTAAATTGCTTTCAAAATTATATTTTTTTAGTGTATCAAGAGAAAAAACAGAATTTTCTCCAGCCGCTTTTGAAATTGTATGAATATGAAGATCAATTTTTTTCAATGTAATCTCTTCCTATAAATTATTTTATCATTCCTTGTAAAATTAATAAATATTTATCAGAAAATTTACTAGGAAATGTGATATGATTAATTTGACAATAATCGAAGGTGTAAAGATGATAGAATCCATTGAAGACTCAAGAACAGAATTTAAAGTTAAATTAGTGGATGACTTGGAAGAAACAGTTATAGCCTTTTTAAATAAAGATGGTGGTATCATCTATATTGGTGCTGATAAAAATGGCAAATGGATTGTTATTGATAGAAAATAATTAGAACAGAAAAATTGTAGCAATAAAATGCTATGATTTTTATTTTTAGAATGATTTTTATTTACTCAAAAGTTGTATAGAAGTTCGAAAAAAAATCAAATCCATTTCTGAATTTGATATTTATCATAATGCTCAAAAGTTTGAGCAGATTCTTCTTTGGAGCGTTTACTAAAGGGGTTACGCACACTTTAGTAAAAAGTTCATTCGTATTTGATATATTAATTATATCGTAAAAAAATATTTGCATCAACTATATATATTTATATTTTTTTCATTTTTTTTTACTTTTTTTATCTGGATATGTCAAACTAGCATTTTCAATATTTAATACAACATCCGGGTTTAAATGCTCATTAAAAGCTCTATTATGAGAAATACTAATGATTGTCCCATTAAATGTATCAATAACTTCTTCTAGCACATGAATTGCCTCTATATCTAAATGATTAGTTGCTTCATCTAAGATTAATGTATTAATTTTATTTATAGCTAATTTAGCTAAATTTACTCTAGTTCTTTGTCCTGGTGATAAAGACAAATAAGGTTTATCTTTATCTTCATATGCTATATGAAATTTATTAAGAATATTAAATAGCATACTCTTATCAATGTCAGTATCTTGAGACAAATAATCATATATTGAAAGATTTGCAGACTCAGTTTCTAAACTATCTTGAGAAATATACCCAAATTTAACATCATTTCCTATATATACTTTTCCACTAATGGGTTTAATTTCATTTAAAAGTGTTTTTATAAATGTCGTTTTACCACTACCATTTTTACCATATATTTGTATTCTAGTTCCAAATGGAATATCTACTTTTATAGATGGTGTTTTAAAGTCATCGTATCCACATACTAAATCTTCAATATAAATATCACCATTTCCTTTTATATCTGAATAATCTACAGTAAAATTAATGGCTTCACGTTTTCTAAAATCAGATGGGGTTTCTATCTTTTCCAGTTCTTTTGATAATCCTGATACTTTTGCAGATGTTTTTTTAGTTCTTTCTTTAGCAAAGTTAGCGGCTATTTTATCATTATCTTTCTTTTTTGATGACAGACCTTTACTTGACCATTCTTTAGCTTCTTGAATTTGAGCTTTTATTTTTTTCTTCTGTTCTTGAGCTTGTTCATATTGCTCTAATTTATGATTATATTCCATATCTTTATAATTTAAATAATCAGAATAACTTAAATTATATTCAGTAATTTTACCATTTTCTAATTCAAAAATTTTATTAGTTACATTGTTTAAGAATTCTTCATCATGAGAAACAATTATCATTTGCTTTTCTAATTTTATAAGATAATTTTCTAGCCATTCTATAGCTTCAATATCTAAGTTATTAGTAGGCTCGTCTAAAAGTAATATATCAGCATTGCTTAAAAGTAAGCTAGCAAGTAATATTTTTATTTTTTGTCCCCCAGATAATGTTCCTACTTTTTTATTAATATCTATATCTAATTTAAGACCATTTAAAACCATTTCTAAATTGTTTTCAAAATTATAACCATCTAAATTTAAATATTGATCTAGTATATCACCATATTCTGCCATGTTATCATCATTTAAGTTTGCTTCTAATTCATGTAATTTTTTTTCAAGATTTAAAATATTATTTTCTTTTTTTACATAATCTATAACACTATAATCATAATCATCTTTGGAAATTTCTTGTTTTAACATTTTTACCTTTTGACCATTTA
This sequence comes from uncultured Bacilli bacterium, assembly GCA_944329505.1. Taxonomy (GTDB): domain Bacteria; phylum Bacillota_I; class Bacilli_A; order RF39; family UBA660; genus Coprosoma. Next base: position 11,653 of record CALVIJ010000021.1, read on the forward strand.
AATTAATCTTACCAGAATCACAAGGTAAATTGCCAGACAGAATTTTTAACAAAGTTGATTTTCCTACACCGTTTTTACCTATTAATCCAACTTTATTTCCAATATTTAAACTAAAACTAATATTATCAAGTAAATCTTTTCCATTAATAGTTTTATTTAAATTACTTACTATCATTTTTATCACCACACTCTTTACATGATGGATTTTTATTCCATTTAATAATTTCTGTTTTATAATTAATCATATTAAACATTAAAGTACAACCTATTAAATTATACGAATTATATTTTACAAAATAATTTATCACTTCCGCTGCTACAATGCAAGAAATGATGTTACATAAAGGACCAAATGAAGGAACAATTTTTACATTTTGAAATGGTATTTCTACATCTGGTTTATCTATACACTCTAAACAAGCAGTTATATGAGGAACAACAAAAGGACCAACCATACCGACATGTTCAGCAAACCCAGAAAAAATAACAGGCTTATTACATTTTACACATGCTGAATTTATAATTCTTCTAATCTTTCTATATGGTTTATCCAAAGTACAAATGACAAAATCTGCTTTTTTTATATATTGTAATGCATCAGATTTTGAAAATATTTTTGTGTTGTATTCATTAACTTTTATATTATTATTTATTAACTTCAATCTTTTTGATAAAGCTTCAGATTTAGAAATTCCAATATCATCTGAATAATAAGCATTTTGTCTAATTAGATTAGAACTTTCAACAATATCACAATCAACAAGTGTAAAATTAGAAAATCCAGCTCTTACTAATTGTTCGGCAACATTAGAACCTATTCCTCCTAATCCTAAGATTAAAATATTTTTATTTTTAT
>CALVIJ010000022.1 GCA_944329505.1 uncultured Bacilli bacterium
ATAAACATGTAATTATTTAAAATTGAAGTTTCAATATGAAAACAAAAAAGAAAAAGGTATAACTTAAAAAAAGTCGGGCGACAATTTTAAAATAGTCGGACTCCTACTTTAAAAAAGTCAAATTTTAAGCATTAAACATCTATAAATTATTATTCAATGTATACTTTCCAGTGAACATTTTTTCCGTAAACGGAACTTTTGTCCAATGAAAAAATTTTATATTACAATTCAAAAAAAGTGACTATGAAAGCCACTTATAAATATTTCTTAATTCTATCAAATTCCTTAGAATCCCCTAACTTAGTTTTAGCTAAACTTTCAAATAATTTCTTTTGATCACGTGATAACTTCTTAGGTGTAATAACATTTAAAATAATAAACATATCACCCTTACGGCCACTATTCACATCAGAAATACCTTTACCTTTAATTCTAAGTTTATCATTACTCTCAGAACCGGCAGGAATATTAACCTTAACTGTTCCATATAAAGTTGGTACATCTATCTTCGCACCAAGTACTGCATCAGTAATCGTAACTGGCATATCTAAATAAATATCATTGTCATCACGTTCAAATATTGGATGCTTTCTAACATAAAACTCTAAATAAATATCTCCATTAGGTCCACCATTAACTCCAGCTTCACCTTTACCAGAAATTCTAAGTTGATTTCCAGTATCTACACCAGCTGGAATAGTAACCTCGATATCTTTATTCTTTTTAACTCTTCCAGTTCCACGGCAAGTCTTACAAGTATCATCAAAGACTGTACCTCTTCCACCACATTTATCACAAGTAGTCTTAGTCATAAATGCACCAAAAAGAGTTTGTTGTTGAGCAGTTACAGTTCCAGAACCATGACACTTATCACAAGTCTTAGAACCATGACCACCCTCACCATCACAATCTTCACACTTCTCATTTAAAGTTAAATTAATAGTCTTCTTACATCCAAAAGCCGCTTCTTCAAAATCCAAATCTATTTGAATAACTCTATCAGGTCCTTTTTGACGGCGGTTAGATCTACTACTTCTTCCACCAAAACTTCCAAAACCTGATGAAAAGCCACCGCCAAACATACCATCAAAAATATCATCTAAATTGATATCACCAAAATCAAATCCTGAGAAACCACCATATCCAGCTCCTCCAGCGCCAGCGCCTCCACTAAATGCCGCATGACCGAATTGATCATATTGCTTACGCTTACTTGCATCAGACAAAACAGCATATGCTTCCTGTGCCTCTTTAAACTTCTCAGCTGCATCTAGTTCCTTAGAAACATCTGGATGGTATTTCTTAGCTAACTTTCTAAAAGCACTCTTAATCTCTGCTTCACTCGCATCTTTAGAAACACCCAAAACCTCGTAATAATCTCTTTTATTCATCTAATCACCTACTTCGGTAAATTTCTTTAAATTCATCTATCAAATCTTTAAACATATCCATAGCTGATTGTATAACATCAGGATTATTCATATCCACACCTGAAACCTTTAACTCATCAATCGGATCCATACTGCCACCGAGTGTTAAAAACTTCAAATAATTATTTAACATCTCCTTATCACCACTCATTATCTTAGTCGCAATATAACTAGCCGCAGCTAAACCCGTCGCATATTGATAAACATAAAAGTTGTTATAAAAGTGTGGTATCTTCTCCCATTCATATCTAATCTCTTTATCGGAAATCATATTATTACCTGAATACTTTTTATAAAGTTCATAGTAATTATCAGAAATAAACTCACTAGTTAAAACATAACCATCTTGCTCTTTCCTATGCATCAAATCCTCAAACTCCGCAAACATCGTTTGACGAACAATTGAACCTTTAAAAAGTTCCATCAAACTATCTAAAATAACTAACTTCTCATTTTTATCATCAGTATGATTAATCAAATATCTAGCCAAAATTAACTCATTAACCTGTGAAGCCACCTCAGCTACAAATATTTTATATTGATGATATATATAAGGATTGTTCTTATTAGAATAATAAGAATGCATAGAATGACCAAGCTCATGAGCTAAAGTAGAAACATCGTCAAACTTGCCATTAAAATTCAAAAGTAAATATGGACAAGACGTATAACATCCCCAAGAATATGCACCACCCTTTTTACCTTTGCTAGGCATAACATCAATCCATTTTTCATCAAATGCTTTCTTCAAATCAGTAATATAATCATCACCTAAAACTGATAAAGCATCTAAAACAATATCCTTAGCATCTTCAAAAGTATAAGATTTACTAGAGTCTGGAACCAAGGCCCCATATATATCGTATATATGAAGCTCATCAAGTCCCATAACCTCTTTCTTAAGTGCATAATAATCATCCATAATAGCAAGATTACGGTGAAGTACATCGATTAAATTATCGTAAACCCTAGGATTAATATTACTATCGAATAATGCCGCTTCACGAGCATCCTTAAATCCTCTTCTTAAAGCAACCACATTATCCATACTTACCTTGCCACTATAACTAGAAGCAAAAGTATTTTGTAAATCTTCATATTCCTTATATAAAGTATAAAAGGCATTCTTTCTAACTTCTCTATCACTATCCATTATATACTTAGAAAAATTAATATTAGATAGCTCTACTTCATTACCAGAAGCATCCTTTATAACCCCAAACTTCATATCAGAATTTCTTAAATAACTAGCTGTATCCTCAGGATTATTCAAACTTTTACCTAAACTAGAAAGTAACTCTTCCTCCGCATCTGATAAAATATGGTCTTTCATTCTTAAAATATTCTCAAACTCATAATCATACATTTTAAGTTCAGGTTTCTCCACCATAAATCTATCAAAATCTTCTTTAGAAAGTCTAAGTAACTCTGGTAAGGCAAATGAAGTCTTAGTACTTATCTCGGTAAGTACTTTTTCTATTTTACCTTTAAGTTCTTGATACTTACTATTACTAATATCCTCATCGAACTTCAAAGCCGCATACATATAAACCGCATCTGACTTCTTAGAAAACTTTTCATCAAACATAAAATACTCATAAATAGTATCCGCATTATTAAGTTTTCCCTTAAACTCTAAATACTTATCACCATTAGCTTTAACATATTCAAAGTCTTTAAGCCATTCATCTTCAGATACATAAATTTTACTTAAATCCCACTTATACTTCTCTTCTACTTCATCCCTAGTCTTATCTTTTATAATCATATTTATTCCTTTCATAAAGAGAAAGCTCTAGTCTCCTAGAACTTCTATTTTTCTTCGTATTCAGCGTCTTTTACATCTTTGTCTTTAGCATCAGAGCTATCACTGTCGTTTTGTGCTTCTTGAGCCTTCTTAGCAGCTTCTTCGTAAACTTTAGCACCTAATTCCATAGCTTTTTCTTGTAATTTATCTTTCTTAGCCTTAATATCATCTAAGTCCTCTTTCTTAAGTGCTTCTTCTAAGTCCTTAACTAAATCTTCAGCTTCTTTTTTATCTTTATCATCTATTTTATCTCCTAAATCTTTAATAGATTTTTGAGTAGCAAATATCATTTGTTCAGCTTCATTTTTAACATCGGCTTCTTCTTTACGTTTTTCATCAGCTGCTTTATTAGCTTCAGCTTCCTTAACCATCTTATCGATTTCATCATCAGATAAATTAGTTGAAGATGTAATTGTAATAGATTGTTCCTTATTAGTTCCTAAATCCTTAGCTTTAACATTAACAATACCATTCGCATCGATATCAAATGTAACTTCGATTTGTGGAACTCCTCTAGGAGCTGGTGGTATATTAGTTAATTGGAAATTACCAAGTGTTTTATTATCAGCCGCCATTGGTCTTTCACCTTGTAAAATGTGAATATCTACAGCTGGTTGATTATCAGCAGCAGTTGAGAACACTTGTGATTTACTTGTTGGAATAGTTGTATTTCTTGGAATTAATACTGTACATACACCGCCAAGTGTTTCAATACCAAGTGAAAGTGGTGTAACATCAAGAAGTACGATATCATTAACATCACCAGTTAATACTCCACCTTGAATAGCTGCTCCCATAGCAACAACCTCATCTGGGTTAACACCCTTAGAAGCTTCTTGTCCAAGTTCTTCTTTAATAATTTCAGCAATTCTAGGCATTCTAGTAGAACCACCTACTAATAATACTTTATCTATATCTTTCTTAGTTAACTTCGCATCTTTTAAAGCTTTTCTAACAGGTTCCAAAGTAGATTCAGTAAGATCGCGAGTTAAATCCTCAAATTTAGCTCTACTTAAACTAATCTCTAAGTGAACTGGTCCATCTTCACCTTGTGAAATAAATGGTAAAGATATATTAGTAGTAGTCATACCACTTAAATCTTTCTTAGCTTTTTCAGCCGCATCTTTTAATCTTTGCATAGCCATTTTATCTTTAGATAAATCAATACTATTAGATTTCTTAAACTCTGAAACTAAGTAATCGATAATTCTTTGGTCATAATCGTCACCACCTAAATGGTTATTACCACTAGTAGACTTAACCTCGAATACTCCATCACCAATCTCTAAGATAGAAACATCGAATGTTCCTCCACCTAAGTCATAAACTAAGATTTGTTCAGTCTTATCTTGTTTATCCATACCATAAGCTAAAGCAGCAGCAGTTGGTTCATTGATAATTCTTTCAACCTCTAAACCAGCAATCTTACCAGCATTTTTAGTTGCTTGTCTTTGAGCATCGTTAAAGTATGCTGGAACAGTAATAACTGCTTTCTTAACAGTCTCACCTAAATAAGCCTCAGCTGTTTTCTTTAAATCTCCTAAAATCATTGCACTAACTTCTTCAGGAGTATATTCCTTACCATTAGCTTTTACTTTCTCTTTAGTTCCCATTAATCTCTTAATAGAAGCTATTGTATCTGGATTAGTTACCATTTGGTTTTTAGCAGCTTGACCAACGATAATTTCTCCATTTTTAAATGCTACTACTGATGGTGTTGTACGTGAACCCTCAGGATTCGCAATAACCTTTGCTTCACCACCCTCGTAAACAGCAACACAACTATTAGTTGTACCTAAGTCAATACCTATTGTTTTACTCATATATAATCATTCCTTTCTTATTCACTAACCTTGACCATAGCTGGTCTAATAACTTTATCCTTAAGCATATAACCCTTTTGCATAACATCTATAACCATACCAGGTTTCATGCCCTCCACCTTTTCAGTTAATACTGCTTGATGGAATTTTGGATCAAACTCTTTGCCTTTATCATCGATAGCCATAACATCGTATTTTTCTAATACTTCTACCAAATGACAATAAATCATTTTAAATCCTGTTAAGAATTTTGAAAGCTCATCATCTAAATTCTCATCATCTAAATTAATAGCTCTTTCAAAATTATCGATTGAAGGTAAAATATCTTTAACAAGATCTTCATTCGCAAACTCTAACATCTTACTTACCTCTTCATCTTTTCTTTTTCGGTAATTAATATTGTCAGCTTTTGCTTTTAAAATCTCTTCTTCTAATTTTTTTATCTTTTCTAAACTTTCTTCTAATTTCTTATCATCATGACACTTGCAATCTTTATCATGTTTGTCACATTTACAGTGCTTATCATGATGCTTGTCATCGTGTTTATCATAATCATGATGTTTATCATGCTTATCATGCTTGTCATATTTTTTATCTTCTTTATATTCTTCTTTATCCACTCATATCACCTACCTATATTCTCCTTAATGTAGTTTAGTAATGCCTCAGCTCTACCATATTCCATTCTCTTAGGACCAATCAAAGCAATTGTTCCCTCTTCACCATCTTTATAATAAGAGGTTTTTATAATTGATATATCATCATCAATTGAATTCTCACTTCCGATATAAACCTTAATCTCATCATCATCAGTTTTAATATTTTTAATAATATCCTTATCTTCAAACTTATTAAGTAAATTACGTATCTTACTAGCATCGTCAAACTCTGGCTCCATAAGTAAATTACTAGTTCCACTCATCTTAAAATGAGGTTTACTTGTAAAATCACTAAACGCATTATAAAATGCATTATATAAAGCCTCGTGTTCCTTAACATATCTCGTAATTATCGGTTTAACCTCAAACTCTAAAACCTGACTTACTTCATCAATTGGAACTCCAACGATTAACTTACTAATTATATCGATAGTCTGTTTAATCTCAGCTTTACTAACATTACCATCAATTACTACATTACGGTTTTCCACATGACCTTTATCAGTGATAACAATAGCAATCATTTTATTATCATCTATTGGTACTACCTCAATCTTCACAATTTTATTATCGCTTGATGAATGACCTAAAACCACTGCCGTATAATGAGTAAGCTCTGACACAATCTCCATACTTTTACTAATCGCATCAGTCAGTACCAACGCATTATTGGAAAATATCTGTTTTAACTTTAACATATCCTCACCAGTAAGTTCTTTAGGAATCATAATATTATCGACATAATATCTGTATCCTCTATCGCTAGGAACTCTACCAGAAGAAATGTGCGTCTTTTGAATTAAAGAAAGTCCTTCAAGAGCTGCCATCTCATTTCTAACCGTTGCACTCGAACACTTCATCTTTTTACATAAAGCCTTCGAACTAACCGGTGTTGCTGTCTTAATATAATTTTCAACAATTAATTTCAAAAGTTCTTCTTGCCTTTGAGTTAGCATTCCATCACCTCTTTTAGCACTCTTTTTTACTGATTGCTACTTCATTATAACATTGTATGCTGGCACTGTCAATATATGACTGCTAAAAAACTACAATTTTTTTTATTTTCTTTCAAAACATTACAAAATAGTCCAAATTAAAATACAAAATTTAACTTCACAATCTGAATTTACGTAAAATAAAAACAAATAATATTTTCAAATACTACTTGTTTTACCTTTTTAAAATAAGTTCATTATGTCTCACTAAAAAGTCTTTAGGAGTCATGGGTGGATAACTATGTGAAGCCTCTATTAAATCACTAACTAATCTATCACCATTTATTTTAGATAGGACTTCTGGTTCTACTAATTCATAATAATCAGCTTTTTTCATTTTTATATTTCTAGCAAAATCTAAAACATAATCCCCATCCTCTACAAAGGAATGAAGATACTTATAATTATCAAGTGGGCTATTTATAAAACCTGTTGTTATATATTCATAATCAATACTTAATAAAGAAGAAATCTCATGACATTTTGTCGCATATTTACCTGCATATACCTTACATAAAATATCAATTGTTTTCTTATCATCACTCATCATATAAGCTTCCCGAATATCATTTACACATAAAGAAAAACGGACATCACCTAAACTAGTATTCAAAAACTTACTGCTTTCATTCACACTATAATTTAAAATATAAGGATGATTTTCTAAATAATCAGAAGCTAAAGTGTTTTCTAGTAAATTAATAGTATAATTTCCTAAAATAAAATATAAATAACCTTTTATATCCAATTTATAACTAGATCCCTGTACATACTGATTTAAATTATAAAATGGATCAACCCCAGATCTATCTAAAAAATTTACAATTGTAAAAGCATCATTAAATTCTTCTGAATCATAGTAATCTGTATATGCCATCAAATCAACTCCACTAAACCACTATTATATAATCATTTTGAAGAAAGTCAAATTGAAAAAGTACTATTTCTAGTACTTTGATAAATTATTTAAAAATTCTTCTTCATCCCAAATAGTAACACCTAAATCTTTAGCTTTCGTAAGTTTACTACCTGCCTCAGCTCCAGCTATTACCACACTAGTTTTCTTACTAACACTTGAACTTACAGTTCCACCTAACTGTTCTATTCTAATTCTAGCCTCATCACGAGTAAATCTTTCTAAAGAACCTGTTAATACAAAAGTCTTACCAGTAAACATAGTCTCTTCTGTACTAACCTCTTTTAAATAACTCATATTGACACCATTATCTTTTAACTTTTGAATTAAATCTTTATTCTTATCATCATTAAAGAAATCACAAACACTTTTAGCTATAATATTTCCAATATCTTTAATACTAGCTAAATCTTCAAACCCAGCACTCATCAAATTATCCATATTTTTAAACTCCCTAGCTAGTATATCTGCTGTTTTAGTTCCAACATGACGAATAGAAAGTCCGAATAATAACCTTTCTAAAGAATTATTCTTACTCTTTTCTATTTCATCTAATAACTTTTCAATACTTTTTTCACCAAAGCCCTCAAGTTCTTTTAATTCCTCTTTGTGTTCATATAAATGATAAAAATCGCTATCATCTTTTAAATAACCTAAATTATAAAAATCCTCGATTATCCTATCACCAAAACCAGTAATATTCATAGCATGACGAGAAGTAAAATGAATTAATTTCTCCTGTGTTCTAGCTGGACAATGTTCATTTAAACAGTAATAAGCAGCTTCATCTTCTTTTCTCGTTAAATCCTCACCACATATCGGACACTTATCCACCATATTAAATTTCTTTTCAGTTCCATCTCTTCTCTCTACAATTGGTTTAACAACCTCTGGAATAACATCTCCAGCTTTCTTAATAGAAACAATATCACCTATACGTATATCTTTACTTAATACATAATCTTCATTATGAAGTGTTGCTTTAGATATTAAAGATCCCATAACACGCACCGGTTCCAAAATCGCACTAGGAGTTACTTGACCAGTTCTACCAACAGTACAAATAATATCTTTAACTCTAGTCAAAACCTCTTCAGCTGGGAACTTATAAGCTATCGCCCATTTAGGACTCCTTGCTGTAAAACCTAATCTTTGTTGATCATTCAAATCATCTACCTTAATAACAATACCATCTATCTCATAAGGTAAATTAGGTCTTTCCTTAGTATAATGATCTACATACTCCATAAGTTCATTTATATTATTAATCTTTCTATTATTAGGATTAACTACAAACCCAAGTTCTTTCATAAACCTCAAAGCATCACTATGAGTATATATATTATAGTCCTCTGGATCAGGCAAATGATAAATAAAGCAAGATAATTTTCTACTAGCTGCCACCTTAGAATCTAATTGTCTAACACTTCCAGCTGCCGCATTACGTGGATTTGCAAAATTAGCTCCCCCCTCATTTAACTTCTTAAAAGAAGCCTTACTCATATATATTTCTCCACGTACTTCTATATCAATCGGTTTATTAATTTTAAGTGGAATATCTTTTATTGTCTTCGCATTATGTGTAATATCTTCGCCAGTAACTCCATCCCCACGAGTAGCTGCCCGAACTAATTCACCATTTCTATATAAAAGTGATACAGAAAGTCCATCTATTTTAAGTTCTGCAACATACTTAGGATTAGGAACTACCTTTTTAACTCTCTCATCAAATAAAATAATTTCCTCTTCATTAAAAATATCTCCAAGTGATAACATTGGAATTTCATGAGTAACTTTTTTAAACTCTGAAATAATCTCACTACCAACCCTTTGAGTTGGTGAATCTATTTTCTTAAACTCTGGATGAGCTTCCTCTAATCTCATAAGCTCTTCCATATATCTATCATACTCTTGATCGGTAATCGTTGGATTATCATTCACATAATAATCGTGATTTGCTTTATTAATAATCTCAGTTAGTTCTTTAATTCTTTCTTCTATCATAATCTCACCTATAATTATTATAAACAATAAAAAAACAAACTTCAATTAAATAACAAAAATTTTAAAAAATAATAAAAAACGTACAAAATGTACGAAAAAAATAGTAAAAACCGTACAAAATGTACGAAAATATTCCATAATGGTATCGATGTGACAAAATATATAGAAAAATTTAAAAAATTATACTATTACACATTTGGAAAATATGAAATTGATTTTTTAATTAAATTAAATGGTGATATTATTCCTGTAGAAGTTAAATCTGGAAGAAGAAACAAAAGTAAAAGTCTAAACGAATACATTAAAAAATATAATCCTAAATATAGTATAAGAATATCCTCCAAAAACTTTGGAATGGAAAACAATATCAAATCAGTACCTTTATATGCAGTATTTTGTATTAATGAAGACTAATCTCAAGTCTTCTTTTCTATTGACAAATAATCTTTTTTTAGTATAATAATTACACAAAAGGAGATGTAACATGTTAGATAAAAGTGAATTATTAGAATTTGAAAAGATTTTAGCACTCGGTGGTTTTAACACATATAAATCAGCTTATTTCGATAGTGAAAATTATAAAAAATTAAGAACAGCCTTTTTAGATAATTTACCAAAGGCCAACATAGCATATCCAAATATTAAATTCTGTTCACTTTCTAAAGTTAAACAAGCTGGAAAAGAAATCGTAAATAAACACACTAATAACACTGATATAAAAGTCCCATACTCTTTTGAAGATGAATTAGAATCAGCTTTAATCGAAACTTTCGGACCAATCCCTGAAGAAGATAAAATGGATGAAATAATTGAATTTGTCCAAAACAATATGGATCTCAAAAAAGTAACTGACATACCTTTATTTTCAGACCTATCCAGTAATCGAAACGGCTATACAGCCTATTCTCCATTTTACAAAAATTTCCAAAACTTAAAATACTATGAAAAACTCCCACATATAATCGTTGCTATTGGTTTAAAAGGCTCAAGCGATGATTTCGCCAAAGGTATTTATGTTCACGAAATGTATCACGCTTTAAGTAAAAGAAATAAAGGATATACTAATAACTATCTATATGATGAAACTTTATCCATATTTATGGAAAGAGTAGCTGCTTTAGATCTTGATGAAAACTTAGTAAAACCAGCTATTCTAAGAAGAACATTAAATATTAAAGATGATATTATTAATCTTACACATAATGAATTTGTTGAAGAAAGCTATAACAGTATTATAGAGCCAAAGAAATACATCTTATCATTCTTATTAGCTACTGCTTTATTTAACACATATTCACATTCATCAAACAAAGGAAAAAGACAAATAGATAATGAAATTAATAAAGTATTAATGGGGTATCAGCAATTAGAAGATGTTTTAGAAAAATATGAAATAACAGAAGAAAAAGGATCTAGTATAGTAAAAAGACAAATTAAAACCATGAAATAAAGAAGATTTGGGTGTGTCAAGAAAAGTGTGTAAGTAATCAAAATATCATATATAAAATTATCAAAGAACTTAATTACAATATTTACGGAATCTGTCTTGAAACTTGGGATGGGCATCTAACTCATTTCTAACCATAGCCCAATTATAAATAGTAGAATTATCCCATTTTTTATAAAGTTCAGTTACCCTTAAATATAGTAATTTTAATAGTGCGTTTTCATTAGGAAAAGCACTTTTTTTTGTAACTTTTCTAAATGAAGAATTAACAGATTCAATGGCATTAGTTGTATACATAACGCGTCTTATAGTACTAGAATAATCAAAAAGTTGTTCCACATGATTAAAATTTCTAACCCAAACATCAACAGCTCCAGAATATTTTGACCATGTAGTTTTAAATTTTTCAAACTCAGTTTGAGCTGTTTTTAAATTAGGAGCTCCATAAATTAATTTTAAATTGGCAGTAAATTTTTTATAATCTTTACTTGGAACATATTTTAAAGAATTTCTTATCAAATGAACAATACATCTTTGAACAACAACACCTTTAAATATTTCCTTAGC
>CALVIJ010000023.1 GCA_944329505.1 uncultured Bacilli bacterium
AAAAAAACTTTAAATTTTTGTCAGAGTTTTTGTTTGAACCTAAAATTATTGATGGTGGGTTTGACGAAGAGGTTTTTGAAACTCAAAAAGAAAAATTATTAGAATATTACCGTACTTTAAAGGATAGACCACAAAACTATGCGGGTAGTCGTTTATCTGAAGAGATGCAGATAAAGAAATATAAAGTTATGAAGTTAGATGAACTTATTCAAGAAATTGAAAGTTTGACTTCTAAAGAGCTTTATGATTTCTATAAGATGGTTATGGATAGTGGTAAATTAGATATTTTTGTAAGTGGTGATGTTGATCCTGAGGAGATTCGTGAAATTATTTCTAAGGTGATTCAATTTAAAGGCTTCAAAAGAGGCAATATAAATCATTTGGTTAAACAAAATGATTATAATGAAAAAGCTAATATTATTATCGAATCTTCTAGTAATACTCAAAGTAATTTAATTGTTGGATGTAAGTTATTAGATTTAACAGAGTTTGAAAGGAAATATGTTTTTGTTTTATATTCTTGGATTTTAGGTGGTGGAATGAATTCGCTTTTGACTCAAACAGTTAGAGAGGAAAATTCACTTTGTTATTACATTTATGCGGCCCGTCAAAATCTATTTGAAACAATGAAGATATATGCCGGTATAAATGGAGATGATTTTGAAAAGACATATTCACTTATTCAAGAAGAGATGAGTAATATGAAAAAAGGAAATTTTTCTTCAGAGTTATTTGAGGGTGTTAAGGAGATTTATTATAATTCACTTGTTAAGATTGAAGATGGTCAAAGTGATTTAGTTGGTAGTTATACATCTGAATTATTTGTAGGTAATGATAGTATAGAGAAAAGAAGAGTGCAAATGGAAAAGGTTACTAAAGAAGATGTTATGAATTTGGCTAAAAAGGTTCATATTGATACCGTTTACTTACTAAAAGGAGAAAGATAATATGGATAAAAAAAGTTATAATGGTCTTAATTTAGATGTGTATGAAGAAGTTTTAGATAATGGTCTTAGGGTTTATATTAGTCCTATACCAAGACATACTATTCATGCGAGAATAACAACTTTCTTTGGTGGCTCCATCTTGGAATTTAAAATGGATGGGGATAATGATTTTACAAAAGTTCCTGGTGGAGTTGCGCACTTTTTAGAACATAAAATGTTTGAAAAAAAGGATGGTAAAGATCCTTTAGCTATTTATGAAAATAATGGAGCTTCTGGTAATGCTTTTACTAATGAGTTTGTAACCGCTTATCATTTTACTGGAGCTGGACATTTTTATGAGAATTTGGAAACTTTACTTAAATGTGTTCATGAACCTTATTTTACTGATGAAAATGTTTTAAAGGAAAAGGGGATTATTTCTCAAGAAAAGAAACAAGATTTAGATAATCCATTTTCCATTGTTTATGATAGAAGTCTTTTAAATACTTTTCATAATTTAGATTTTAAAAATACAGTTTTGGGAAGTTTAGAAGATATTAATTCAATTACTAAAGAGGATTTATATAATTGTTATAATACTTTTTATCACCCAAGTAATATGATACTTACTATTAGTGGTGAAGTGGATGCACAAAAGACAATTGATTTTATTAAAGAGTTTTATAAGAGGTATGATTTTAAGAAAAGACCAAAGGTAGAGGTTAAACATAAAGATGAACCGGAGACTGTAGTTAAAGATAAAGACATTATTTATATGGATAATTTATCTAAAGAGATTTTAATTAATTATAAAGTTAAAAAACCAACTAGTATTAAAGATACTTATTTAAATAGAATTTATTTTTCATTTTTACTCGATATGAAGTTTGGAGCTATTGCTCCTATTACTGATGTTTTTGCGAAAAATAAAGATTTAATATCTCCAGTATCTTCTTATTTGGAACCGGTAGATGATTATTATGTTATTTTGTTTAATGCGACAGTTAAAGATAATGAAGATGAAATTATTGATTTAATAGATAAGACAATTAAAGATTTTAATTTTGATGAGAAAGATTTTAATTTAATTAAGAAAGCTGTTTTGAATTCGACTGTACTTTCTACTGAAAATTCAAGTGGTATATGTAATATGATTTCTAATCAAGTTTATTTCTTTGGTGAACCTATCTATGATATGTATGATAAGTTAAAAGGTTTGAACTTTGAAACATTTGAAAACTTTATTAAGGATATTAATTTAAATAATAGAAGTATCGTTATTTTAGATAATAAAAACTTAAGAGGCTAGAGTTATTGGCTTCTTAAGTTTTATTTTGGATAAATTGATTAATTCATTTTCTATCTGTTTTAGTTTTTCTTCGGTAATGTTAAAGGTGTAGGTAATATTTGTTTGATAATCTTTTTGAGTGTTTATATTTTTTAATAAGTAATCTATTTGTTTTAAATTTTCATATGGAAATTCGATGGTTAGAGTGAAACCATTTACTAAGTTGACAATATTTGCTTTGTTTAAAGCTATACTTGTGGAAGAACTATAGGCTCTGATTAAGCCACCGGCTCCTAGTTTAATTCCACCAAAGTATCTAATTACTACACATAAGATATTGGTTAAATCATTTTGTTTTAAGACATTTAAAATAGGTAAGCCGGCTGTACCACTCGGTTCACCATTATCGGAACATTTTTCTTTATTATTTATTATATAAGCATAACAGTAGTGAGTGGCATCTTTGTATATTTTTTTAATATTTTCTAGCTTTTTTTTTATTTCATCTATGTCATTTATTTTTATCAATACTGTGATGAATCTTGATCTATTAATAATTATTTCATTAGTTATATCTTCTTTTATTGATTTCATGATATCACCAGTTTCATTATAAGAAAAAAGCATGAAAAAAACAAGATTTAATTATCTTGTTTTCACCGAATTCAATATCCCGTTGTTTTGAGCTAATACATCTGAATGGTGTTTTTGAAGACTACTGATTAGTGATTCATCTTCAGATGATAGAGTGTAATTTACACTATCTTTTGTAGTAATAGAAAGATTTGGGAATGGATGAGACATTTCTTCGTTAGCTTTTGGTAAAGTATGGATGTCACAAGCATCATAAGGAATAATGTTTTTGTCTAGTAATTCTTCTATAAACTCATTTTCGCTTCCTTGTATAATTCCATTACCACTTAAAGCTATATAGAAATGTCCACTTTGTTTGTTTTCTAGGAATAAAAATTCGCCTGGATTAACTTCGACGTTTGTTATGTATTTTTCTTTATATGAAGTGTTTTGCTTTATGGTAGCGCCACCAATGAATCCTGCAAGACCTACACCACACATTAATAAAAAGTTTCTTCTTGATAAATTTATGTTTTTCATAATTTCCCTCCTTTTTACAAGCATGTATTATACTATAATTATTATTTTTGTCAAATTTACGCTTAATCTTGATTAAATGGTAATATTTCATTATAATTATTGGAAGAGGTGAGGAGTTTATGGTTTTAGAAAAATTGAAGTTAGTACCACATAAACCTGGGTGTTATTTAATGAAAAATAAAGACGGGGTAATTATATATGTTGGTAAAGCTAAAGATTTAAGAAATAGACTTAATTCTTATTTTCACTCTTCACATACTGGAAAAACCGCACGCTTGGTTAGTGAAATTGCGGATTTTGATTATATTGTTGTATCTTCAGAGACAGAGTCTTTGATATTAGAAATTAATTTAATTAAAAAACATGATCCTAAATATAATATTTTGCTTAGGGATGATAAAAGTTATCCAGATATTGAACTTACAGAAGAGAGTGTTCCTAGATTACTTGTAGTTAGAAATGTTCATAAGAAAAAGAAAAAAACTAGATTATTTGGACCTTATCCAAATGTTTATGCGGCTAGAAAAGTAGTTAATTTATTAAATAGATTATATCCACTCAGAAAGTGTAGGACATATCAAAAAAGGCCATGTTTATATTTTCATATTGGTCAGTGTTTAGGTTATTGTACTAATAATGTTTCTAAAGAAAAAGTCGAGAAAATGGAAAAGGATATAGTTAGCTTTTTAAAAGGGAATCATGAGATTGTTACAGATAAATTAAAAGAGGAAATTCAAAAAGAAAGTGATGCTCTGCACTTTGAAAAAGCTTTGGAACTTAAGAATTTACTCGATGATATCAATGTTATTTTAGTTAAACAAAAAATTGAGGTTAGTGATAATGTCGATAGAGATATATTTGGATACTTTAGTGATGGCAATTATTTAAGTGTATTTGTATTATTTGTAAGAGGTAGTAAGATAAGTGGTCACCACCATCAAATTATTCCTTTAATCGATGAAGAGGGAGAAGAACTTACTAGATATATAGCTAAATTTTATGATAAAGCATTAATTCCTAAAGAGATTTTAGTACCTAATATTGTAGATAGTGATTTACTTTCTGATTATTTTAAGGTTAAGGTTAAAATTCCGGAAAAAGGAGTTAAGAAAAAACTTGTCGATATGGCATCTGATAATGCGAAGAAACAATTAGAAGATGAAATAGAACTTGTGATTAAAAACGAAGAAAAGACTATTAAAGCAAATGAAGAGTTGAGAGAAGTTTTAGGCTTAGATAAATTAGATAGAATAGAACTATTTGATAATGCACATTTATTTGGAACTTATAATGTTTCTGGTATGGTTGTATTTATTGATGGAATGCCGGCTAAAAATGAATATCGTAAATTTAAAATATCTGTCGATAAGAATGATGATTATGGAACAATGAGAGAAGTTGTTTATAGAAGATATTTTAGAGTTTTGAAAGATAATTTAGTTAGACCTGATTTAATTATTGTTGATGGTGGAATAGGTCAGATGAACGTTGCTAAAGAGGTATTAGATAGTTTAGGTATAAATATTAATTTAGTCGGTTTAAAGAAAGATGATAAACACTCAACTAATGCATTAGTTACTTTTGATGGTGAAATTCCAGTTGAAAAACGTAGTAATTTATTTCATTATTTGGAAAGAATGCAGGATGAAGTTCATAACTTTACTATTAATTATCATAAGCAAATTAGAAGTAAGGGACTTTATGCTTCTATATTAGATGATATTCCAGGTATTGGTACTGAGCGTAAAAAAGCTTTGCTTAAAAAATATAAAACAGTTGAGAACATGCGAAAACAAAGTGTGGAAGAGTTATCTACAGTTTTACCTCATAAGGTGGCTGAAGAGCTTAAAAATATATTGGAAAATATGAAAGAAGAAAACAACTAAATCTTACTTTGTGTAAACAAAGAATTAAAACAAGTGATTTATTTAAGGAATTACTTGTTTTTTTGTCAATAAGATTTTTTGAATTTTAAGAAATATTTAAAAAATAGTGGTTAAAAAAATTTTTAATAAATTTTAAGTCATTATTAAGCATTGAAATATAAGGGCAGGTTAGTGCAAAAGGGAAAAATGAAGGTAAAAATCAACTCGACAAAACTTTACATTTTTTTCATATTTTGATATAGTTGTATAAGATAAGAGGGTGCGCTTATATGAAGAAGTCTTTAACAATAATTGGGATTGTAGTATTAATTATTGCTATTATATTTATAGGTGCTTGGGTTTGGTTTTCCGGTTTAAAAGAAGATAGGGCGGTTACACAAGCGAAAATGGATGCGATAGTGGAAGCTTATCCTACATTTAATCAAGCTGTTAATGATTTTTCTAATTTAAGAAATCAATTTTACGAATATAAGGAAGATTTATATTTAGAAACTTTAAGAGATAATGCGGAGGCTTGGAATAGTTTTATTCAAAGTTATGCGAATGGTATTCAAAAGGTTGAAGATAGCGCGAAAGCTTTAAAAGAAAATTGTGATATAGAGTATGGTGATGTAAACGCTAGTACAAAATGCACGAATTTTAAAGTAAACTATGAAGCGGCTCAAAACTATTATATAAGTGATGTTAAATTATATAATACTATGGTTTCAGAATATAAAAAATATAATGCTGAAAATGGTGGTCAATATCCAACAGTAAATGAGGCTGAGTACGTTATTTATAAAGATTATATCGATGCAGATGGTGATGGAGAATTTTTCGGGAAAGAAGAGGTAAATGCAAATGAATAATGATGATGTTGAATTATTGTTTGGCGATGATGAAGATAATAAAGTAAATGAAGAAACTTCAAAGAAAGAAAATGCCCAAACTGAAGATTTTATTAAAGATCCTTCTTTCGATAGTGCTTTTCCAGATAAAAAAGAAATTGATATTAATCATTTATTAAATAAATTTGAAGAGGAAACGAATGAGTATGACGATAATTTATCTGAAGAAGATAATTTAAAGGAAAATAAAGAGATAGAAGAAAAGCAAGAAGATAATAAGAACAATGATAATGATAAAAAGAAAAAAGACCGAAAGATGAAATTATGGCAAAAAGTAGTCGTTATTTTAATTTGTTTAGGATTGATATGTGGTTCTGGTCTTGCATTTTTACTTTATGGTCCTTATTCAAATTTTAGAAATTGGCTCATTACTACAGCGATGACAACAATGAATCATAAGTATTTGGCAACTTGGTTTTATGATGATGATACAATTAACGATGTTATGCAACAAAATTATGTAGATGAGATAGATCAAGAAACTGATTTGAATGCTATAAGTTTTGTCGATTATAGTAATTCTAAAGTGATGTATAAAAATAAATATGAAAAAGAGATTTTAACGCATGAAGAAGGTGCAACTTACAAATTAATAAATATTAATGAAGATGGCATGAGAGGTTATTTAGTGGCAGTTTATGATCCATCTAAAGTTAAGGTGGCGACAGCTACTAATATGAGTAGTAGTGGTGAGATGCTTACGACGATTGCTAAAAAGAACAATGCCGTTGTAGCTATGAATGCTAGTGGATTTTTCGATCCTGGTTATGTTGGAAATGGTGGAAAGCCACATGGTGCTGTTATAAAGGATGGTAAGTTAATAAGTAATTTATCTAGATCTAATGTTGGTGGTGGAATTATTGGTTTTACTAACGATAATAAACTTATCATGGGAAAAATGACGGCTGAAGAGGCTTTAGCTAAAAGTGTTCGTGATGCAGTAGAATTTGGGCCATTTTTAGTAGTTAATGGAGAACCATCATTTATTAAAGGTAATGGTGGCTGGGGAACAGCTCCAAGAAGTGCGATTGGTCAAAGACAAGATGGGATTGTTTTGTTCTTAGTTATGGATGGTCGTGATTATATTAACGGTATTGATGGTGTTGGTATGGTAGAACTTACAGAGATTATGATGCGCTATGGCGCTTATAATGCAGCTAATTTAGATGGTGGAACTTCATGTGGATTAGTTATTAATGGAGAGCTTACAAATAAACCTGTAAATGGTAGTGGAAAGAAAACAACTAGAGCGATTCCTAATGCTTGGATAGTAACTGAATAATTATTTTTACTCAATAGACATATATTTACATTAGAAAATTAATTTATTTAACAGTTATTTAAGCTGTTTGGTATAATGGTAATGCAAGGTGGGGGATGAATCGTGGCTAGAAAACGAAAAAAAAGTAAAAAGAAATTTGGAATTATTATATTTATAATTTTAATTTTAGTAGGTTTTGGAGTTTATTATTTTTATACTCATCCAGAGGAAGCTGAAAAGTATGCGAAAAAGATTGAACCTGAGAAGAAATTACAAATTGTGGATGAGGATTCTAAATCGAGACCTATTGCCGTTATGATTAATAATAATCATGAAGCTTGGCCTCATGCCGGTCTTCAAGATGCATATATCACTTATGAGATTTTAGCTGAGGGCGGAATTACTCGTATGATGGCTTTATTTAAAGATAAAGATACTGAGAAAATCGGTTCTGTTAGAAGTGCTAGACCTTATTATTTAGATTATGCATTAGAAAATGATGCTATTTATGTTCATTATGGTTGGAGTGACAAAGCGAGATCAGATATTAATTCGCTTGGTGTCGATAATATTAATGGACTTACGGTTTCAAGTGTTTTTTGGCGCGATAAATCACTTAATAAAGCAACTGAACATACAGTGTTTACTAGTATGGAAAAAATAAAAGAATATGCTAAAGAAAAAGGCTATGATCGTGATACTAATAAGGATTTACTTTTAAATTATAGTGTTGATGAAATCGATTTAAGTAAAAGAGAAGATGCGATAAAGGCCGATACGGTTTTTATGAAATATTCATATTATACTAGTACAAGTTATGAATATGACAATGAAAATAAGGTGTATAAACGTTCAATGTCAGATACTCCACATGTTGATGCAGTAACTGGTGATCAATATACAGCTAAAAATATTATTATTACGCCTATTGCTACCCACACTTATGACTCTTATGGAAGACTTGAGTTAGATGATGTTGGCTCTGGTGAAGGTTATTATATAACTGATGGCTATGCGATTCCAATAACATGGTCAAAATCTAGTAGAAGTAGTCAGACAGTTTACAAAAATATGGATGGTGAAGAGATAAAAGTTAATGATGGAAATACATTTATTCAAATTACACCACCATCTGAATCGGTTGAAATACAAGCAAATACAACAGAAACTAGCGAATAGACGTCAATTTGTAATTTGTTTATAAATATGGTATAATGTTCGCGTGACTTTGAGGTGAATTACAATGAGTAGTCATAAGAAAGACTTACAATATATGAGTATAGTTAATAATATTTTAGATAATGATGAGTTTTTAAAAATTAAACAGATAGAACATCATGGAATAAGTAGATATGATCATTCTATAAAAGTATCTTATTATTCTTATAAGATTGCGAAAGCATTACATCTAGATTATGAGCAAACTGCAGTTGGTGGATTGCTTCATGACTTCTTCTTGAGTCCAGAAGATAGAACTCAAAAGGATCGTATGAAATCTGTATTTACACATCCAAAGCATGCAGTTGAAATGGCTAAATCGCAATTTGAACTTACTAAAAAAGAAGAGGATATGATTAGATCACACATGTTTCCAATTAATTTATCTGTTCCGAAGTATGCGGAAAGCTGGATAGTTAGTATGGTTGATAAGTGTGTGGCTACTAATGAGTTTGCAGTTAAGTTTAGATTTAGACTTAAATACGCATATAATTTATTCTTATTATTTGCAATTAGTATTATGAAAATTTAATAGGGTCTTTATAAATGACTCTTTTTTTGTTATAATTATTTTGATGTCTTTGTAGCTCAGTTGGATAGAGCAACCGCCTCCTAAGCGGTAGGTCGGCAGTTCGAATCTGCCCAAGGACGCCATTTTATATATTAAACTGGTTTTTAAAATCAGTTTTTTTATTATAATTTTTTTTAAATAGCTCATGATAATATTGGTGATAAAAATGAAAGCAAAATCAATTTGGCAGGACAATTTGAGCTTTGATGGAATCCAGCTTGATCAAAATATTGATGTGGATGTATTAATTATTGGTGGAGGAATGACTGGTCTTAGTACAGCTTATCATTTAAGAGATTCTAATTTAAAAGTAGCTTTAATTGATAGTAATTTTATTTTAGAGTCAGTAACAACTAAGTCGACAGGAAAAATTACTTTTTTACAAGATATATTAATGAATATCGATGATGATTATTTAGATGAATATGTTCAAAGTGAGATTTTGGCCTCTAATTTGTTAGAGGAAATTATTAATACAAATAATATTGATTGTGACTATATGAAAGTTAAACATCGTTTGTTTTCTAATGAAAATGTTTATAAATTAGAAAAGTTGTATAATAAGTTAAAAAAATATGGAGTAGTATTTGAAGATAATTATATAGAAGCTGTAAGTGCGGTATTTAATCCGGGTAAGTATTTATATGGATTAAAGGAATGCTGTAAAGGTGTTAGTATTTATGAAAATACTAGGGCTTATGAAATTTTAAAAGATGGTGAGAATTTTATAGTTAAGACAAGTGGTGGTGATATTAGATGTATAGATGTTGTGCTGGCAACACATTATATTTCTTTTTTAAAACCATTCTTTTTACCAATGAGATCTTATTTAGAAAAGTCTTATTTGTGTGCGGTTAAAACTGATAAAATAAAGGATATTTGCGGGATATCAATAGATGATGAAGTTATTTCATACAGGTATTATAAAGATTACTATATTTATTTATCAGAGTGCAAGAGTACTAGTAATTTAAATTCAGATGAGTCTTTTGAAAAAATAGTTAAAAAATTTGATGATGTTAGTTATGTATGGTCTAATAAGGATATTATGACAGTTGATAGTATGCCTTATATAGGTGAGATTATTCCTCATGTTTTTTGTGGTACTGGTTATAATACTTGGGGTATGACTAATGGTACTTTAGCTGGTAAAATTATTAGTGATCTGATTTTAAAGACTAAAAATGATTATGAATTTTTAAATTTTAATAGGATGATTAATATTAAGAATTATATTAGATTTCCAATGGTTATAAATAATACTTTAGCTTCTTTTTTTAAGACTAAGGTGATTAAACCTACAGAAAAAGATGTTTTTTATAAAGTGATTGACGGTAATAGTGTAGCTATCTATAATGACGGTAATAGTGTCCATGCGGTTTATAATAAATGTCCGCATTTAAAGTGTGGAGTTGTTTTTAATAAAACAGAGCAGATTTGGGAATGTCCTTGTCATGGTTCAAAATTTGATATTGATGGGAACTGTATAGAAGGTCCAAGTAATTTTGATATCAAATATAAAGGAAGTTTAGATGATATGTTAAAAAAATGATATAATTATTTTAAGAAAGAGGTATATACATGCTTAAAATGATTAATCTTGAAAAATCTTTTTTGAAAGATGATTTAGAAGAAGAGACTATTAAAAACTTTATTTTTGAAAGTGAACAGGATAATATTATTCTTAAAAATGTTACTTTTGAAAACTGCATTTTTAAAGATGTGAATTTTAGTAATATTGAATTTAATGGTGTTGATTTTGTTAAT
>CALVIJ010000024.1 GCA_944329505.1 uncultured Bacilli bacterium
TTAAAAGTACACTTAAATAACTATAACGCGTTACCGTTCTTATTTACTTTTATTCAAAAAGAAACATCAAGAGTGATCCGTATATTAATTAGTTATTAGTTTACACCAGCCACTAACTCTCTTTAAACATTAATTTAATATACCGTCTCTATCAAATGTTTTTATAAATCTAATTTGTCTATATCATCGATAATTTCAAGTTGTGATTCCACGATGTTTTTCAAACGTTTCTTTAGAACATTAATATTTCTTTTCATCATATCAGCATCATTTTCTATTTTTTCAGCTTTAATTAAAGCTTCGTTTACGATACGACTAGCGTTTTTCTTAGCATCGTCTAAAATTATTTCACTTTCGCGGTGAGCGGCTACTTTTAATTGGTCAGAAGTTTTTTGAGCCATCAATATAGCTCTATTTAAGGTGCTTTCCATTCTTTCATATTGTTCGAGTTTTTCTTTTAAGGCACTTGTTTCGTCAATTTTTGATTTTAAACGTCTAATTTCATCGTTTTTATCGACAATTAATTTGTTTTTAGCATCGATATCAGCTATCATTTTCTCGACTCTTTTAATAACTTGATCTAAAAAATTATTAACTTCATCGGGATCATAACCTCTCATGACTCTTGTAAATTTTTCCATAAACTCGACCTCACCTCGGCGATGTACGCCCTATATTCTTTTATTTACCACTCTATATCTATATTATTGTTATCGTGAATTCCTTTACCCTCAGTATCATTAGTTATTTTACCTTGAACACTGACATTGTTTGGTGTACATAGGAAAATGCCACCACCAATTTTTTGCAAATCCCCACCTATCGCATATATTGTTCCGCTTAAGAAATCAACGATTCTTTTAGCTTGTTCAGGGGTAACTCTTTTTAAGTTTACAACAACTGTATTTCTTTTCTTTAAATGATCAGCTATTTGTTGTGATTCAGAGTAAGCTCTTGGCTCCAATAAAATCATTTTAGCGCCGCCTTCTTCAGTTAAAGCCTCCTCTGTTTTTAAATCATAGTATTGATCATTAGATGGTGCAGCAAAAACATCTTCTTCTTCACCCATGATTTTTTTTATTAAACCCATATTTATCCTCCTTAGTATGAAACTATTTCACTTTGCTATACTTAATTTTATCATAGATTTCAGAAAAAGAAAATGTTTTTTTCTTTACTTTTCTTATTTTGTGTAAAGTAAGCCATAAAATACCAATTATTTTAAATTTATATAGACAATAGTATTTAGAATTTTGTTATTTTTGCTATAATTATTCTAAAGGAAGTATGGTTTATGTCAAGAAAAAAACTTAGTAAAAAAACAAGAAAACGTAGATTAATTGTTAAAATTATTTTTGTGTTAATATTATTTGTCATTTGTTTTAGTATGTTTTTACTATTTTCTAAAAAAGATAGAGCATTTTTAGAAAATTTAAATTATGATCAAAGTGGTGAAATTACTTATTACGACATTTATGGTATTCACATGAATTTTAATGGAAAATTTGAACTTGATGATAATTTTAATAATCCCAAGTTAGTCTTGGCTAATGGAAATAAAGAAGAAGTTATCGATTGGAATTTAGAACACCAAGATAATAATTATTCTTTTGAAACTAGTGAATATATTAATGGTGGAATTAATTTAGAAAAGTTAGAAAATGGTAAATATTATTTACTAATTAAAGCCGAAACTAAAAAAGATGATGCGACAGTTTACGAATATTTTCCATTTACTAATCAAACTGAATATGATGATTTGACTTATTATACTTTAACTAAAAATAACAGTAACAAAAAAATAGATATTTCGTGGGGCCATTATTTAACTTATGAACTATTAAGTTTTAATATTGAAAATGCAAAATTACCTGATGATGTTTATGATATTACTATAGATCCAGGGCATGATGGAAATGACTCTGGAAAGATTGTATGTAGTGATGTAAGTGTTCCTGATGACATGGGTGAATGTATGAGTGGGACAAGTTATAAAGAATCAGATTTAAATTTTACTGTTTCTAAGGCTTTGAAAGAAGAACTTGAGAAGTTAGGTTATAAAGTCAAATTAACTAGAGATAGTAAAACAGATACAGTACCTACATATGGTGAGATGGGAAGTGCGACGACAGCTAATACGACTAAGTCAAAGTTTAATTTTGCTCTTCACCACAATTCTACTAATATTCCAGGTGGTATGTCTTCGACTTATGGTTTAGAAGTATATGTGGCCGGTGACAGCAATTTTGATTTAGCTAAGTTACTTGTTCAAAATGTGTGCAAATACGGTAATACTTCTACTTCTACAAAAGACGAATTTAAGGTAAAAGATGGTATTTACCAAAGATTTTCTGACGATGGCATAACCCCTTATTACTATATGATCAGAGAAGTTGGTGGAATTGCAACCCATGCTTATGTGGATGGTAATAATGAAGAATATGATGCAAACCCTTATTACAATTCTAATCATACTGCTGAGGGGTATTTGTTAGAACTTGGTTATATCGACAATGTCAGAGAATTACAAAATATTTTAGATAATCCTAAAGGATATGCGAGAGGTATTGCTTCAGCTTTAGATGACTATTTAAACTGAAGTTAATACTTCTTTTTAATTTTCATCATCATCCATAATTTCTTCTACTTTATTATAATTGACATAATAAACATCTGGTTCCATTGTAAATCTTGTTACTAAGTAGTCTATTTCATGACTGTTTGGATTTATAGATATATTAGCATTTATCTCTATTTTATCTTTATTTTTATTTGTGTTTAAACTATTTAAAATCATTTCCCCATCAATGACACTTTGGGTAATCATTGTTCTTAACACTAAATCTTTTTCATAGTTAGCTACTATATTTAAGGAATAAGTTTCATTTTGAGCTTTAGAATTCTTCTGCATTAATTTTTTAGTTAAAAATCTTAATAAAATATTAGACATTAAGATTAAAATAGTACCTGTGACAGCTTCTAATAATAATCCAAAAGCCGTTAAAACCCCAATAGCCGCATTACACCACAAAGTAGCAGCCGTATTCAAACCTTTAATGTTAGTTCCATCTTTTAAAATAACTCCAGCTCCTAAAAAACCAATTCCAGTAACTACTTGAGCAGCAGTTCTAAGCTCACCATTACCCTTTATAACATCTAATATAGAAAACATAAAGGCTCCAACGCATACTAAAACGTTGGTCCTAAGACCAATAGCTCTTCTTCTCCACTGCCTTTCTAAACCGACTGAAAAACTGCATAATAAAGCCACAGCTATTCTTATCCAAAAATCAGTATAATTCATTTTATCACGTTCCTTTCCTGCATAATTTAATATATGAAAAAAAGATATATCTTTTTACACTAGATACATCATTTTACTATTTATATAAAGTTAGTCAAGTAATTTCACTAATATTTTTCCAGGAACATTTTCTAAATTTTTTCTTTGCCATGATGCTTTTTCTAACAAGATAATTGTTATATCATGATTTTTCCTTTTTACTAAGTCCTCTTAATTGTTTTAACGAATTGTTTGTTCTTGGTTTTGACATTGTTTTTAGCAAAAATCCCAAAGCCAACAATAGCAAGTGAAGATGCCACTAACATACTCGGAAATGATTTTTTATGACCAACCATTCCAGCAAGACCGATTCCAAGCAAAAAGGATACACTTACAGCACTAAATATCGCAACTGAGTTGACTGGACTTTTCTTTTGTAAGCTATATTTTGGGGCTTTTGATTTTATTTGATTTGTTTTAGCTTTTGGACCATTTTCTATTTTAGTGACATGTTTTTGATTAATATTTTGTTCTGTAAAATGATTTTGAGTCTTTTTGTTATTGTTTTTGTTGACATTAACTTGTTTTTCAATTGTTGGACTTACATTTTTAACAGATGTTTTTATAGTTATATTTTCTTTTTTTGTTTAATGGTTTTTGTTGTTTCTTTTCCTCTTTTTTGATGGATGAATTTATGATTACTTTCTTTTTGGGACTAATATTTGGTGTTATAACAATAGTTTTACTAAATAAATTTTTTTGCTGGGAAACACTGATTGATACAGGTTTGTTTGAAAGTTTAATTTCTATAGGTTTGCTTTTGGTGTTTAAACTATTAACTTTAGATGAAGTTTTTTTACCCATACCCTTTGAACGGTTTCCTTTATTTTGCTTTTTCATTTCTTTATAACCTGTTTGTCCGATAATCGTGAATGTAGCTGCTCCACCTTCACCAGAAGAATTATCTTCAAGTAAATCTATCAAAGTAGTTTTCATAACTATTATTGGAATATATTCCGAAAATAATTTATACTTTTTAATTAATTTACGCAATTTATTAATGTGTATAGTAGAAAACAAAGCTTTTGAAAACACTTTTTTTGAAAAGATAATTTTTTTCATAAATTTTCTCCATTTTTATAATATTATTGAAATTTCAAATTTTAAATTATAATCATTTTGATAAATAGTTTTAACCAAGTGATTTAACTAATCTTTTACCAGGAACATTTTCGCTTAAATCATGTATTAAAACCGCAACCTCAACTTTATTTCGGTATAATTTATAAGTAACATATGGTTCATCACCATCAGACCATAATGAGCGACCAACTGGATATTCATAATCTGATTCTTTTGAAATAGCTTCATAGTCGCTATATTCATGAATAAATTCTTGCATAGAACCAAAAGTTGGACTTTCTGAATCTAAATCAATTATTCCCTCTCGGTATGGTAAGAAAACTTCGTGAAGATGTGGTGCCATAACAATAACTTCATCTTGACTGTTTTCATAAATTACTTGAGAAACCCCTGGAACATTTTTCCTTAAATCACTTTTAGGTACTATTACGTCCAAGTAATTAATATATAAATCATAATCATTTATATTTAAGTATTCATCCACTTCTAACATCATGTTTGGTGCAATAACGCTTAAATTATCTATAAGTTCATTTTCATTTACTTCTACCCTTTTATATCCTATCATTTGTGTTCCTTTTTTTAGGAACACTGTATGCTCATTAGGCATTAAAACAACATTATTTTCATCATATTTTTTCATTTTATTTATCTCTCTTTCATTAGGTATAACCCTTTTTATAATTTTATTTTTTCATTTAAATAATTTACTAACTCTTCTACTTTGATTACTTCTTGTTTCATGGTATCTCTATCTCTGACGGTTACTGTACCATTATTAATGGTTTCATCATCGATAGTTATACAGAAAGGTGTTCCTGCTACATCTTGTCTACGATATCTCTTACCAATGTTTCCTGTTTCATCATAAGTTATCATAAATTCTTTAGATAACATATTATATACTTCTTCAGCTTTTTCTTTGTGATGTTTTTTTACAAGTGGTAAGATTGCTGCTTTGAAAGGTGCTAAGAAAGGATGGAAGTGCATAACTTCTCTAGTAGTTCCATCTTCTAATATTTCTTCTTCATAGGCATTGCATAAAAGTGCTAAAGTTAATCTATCAGCTCCAACACTTGATTCAACAATGGTTGGTAAGATTTTTTCATTTGTATCTGGATCTAGATAACGCATTGGATTTCCTGAATATTCCTCATGTCTAGATAAGTCATAAGTTCCTCTATGGTGTGTTCCCCATAGTTCATCAAAACCAAATGGGAAACGATATTGAATATCACAAGCAGCTTTACAATAGAAAACTAATTTTTCATGATCTTTAAATCTGATGTCTTCTTTTTTGATACCTAAGTTAATTAAGAAGTCCCAAGCCTTTTGTTTATAATCTTCATAGAAGTTCATTGAGTCTTCGTCTTTACAAAATAATTGGTGCTCCATCTGTTCAAATTCAATTGTTCTAAAGGTGAAGTTGCCTGGAGTGATTTCGTTTCTAAAAGCTTTACCTACTTGACCAATACCAAAAGGTAATTTAGCTCTCATTGACTTTTGAACATTTAAGAAGTTTACGAATTCTCCTTGAGCTGTTTCTCCTCTTAGATATACTTTAGATGAATCGTCTTTGATAACTCCTCTACTTGTTTCGAATAATAAGTTAAACTGTCTTATTTTAGTCCAGTTTGATTTACCGCATTTTGGACATTTAATGTTATTTTCGATTATATAATTATAAAGTTCATCATCAGTCATAGAGTCGCCATCGATTTCAGGGTTAACCGCTTCAATTAATTTATCAGCTCTATGTCTTGCTTTACACTCTTTACAATCGATTAATGGGTCTGAGAAGTTTTGAACGTGACCTGAGGCTTCCCATACTTTTGGATTCATTAATATAGCGGCATCTACACCATAGCTATGTTTACTTTCTTGGATAAATTTCTTCCACCAGGCTTTCTTTAAGTTGTTTTTAAGTTCGGTTCCAAGTGGGCCATAATCCCAAGTGTTAGCAAGACCGCCATATATCTCACTACCTTGAAATATAAAACCATATTGTTTACAAACACTTACTAATTTGTCCATTGTTAATTTTTCCATTTTTTACCTCCTAAATAAAAAAACTCCTAGTAATACATAAGGACGGTTAATTACCGCGGTTCCACCTTATTTATTCTAGAAGAATCTCTCTTTAATATATGACTCCCTGCTTTCCACACAGATCATCGCCTTTCAATATACATCTTCATTTTATGTTTTTATTTGAATTTAGTCAAGGCTAGTTAGTTAATTTTTGTAAATTTTTAATAAAATTTTTACTTTTTAAATATAAACCAGTATATCTTGAATAATAATCATCTAAAAATTGATTAATTTCATTTTTAGATTTTGGGCTGATGTCTAGTTTAGATATTTTTTCAATATCGACGTAATAAAACATTCTGATTAGTTTAATTGTTTTATCACTAACCATATTTTCATTAGTATAACAATCTTTACAAACATAACCTCCACGATAACTAGATAATGTGACAATTCCGGTTTTTCTTCCGCACATGGCACATGAATCGATTATCGGCATGACACCTAGATATTCTAAGTATTTAAGTTCTAGGATGTTCATAATAACTAATGGGTCAAAGCCCTCATTAATTTTTTTTAAACTTTGAATTAGTAAATCAAAGATATGAGGATTATTATTTTGTTTGATAACACCCTCACTTAATTCCAACATATAAGCGGAATAACTAATAGAGGTTATATCCCTTTTTAAGTTTTTAAAATTATCTAAGACACTGACTTCTTTTAGGGTTGATATTTTATTTTCTTTATAGTAAATGATGAATGTTCCATAGGTTAATTTTGATGAGACACTTCTAAGCGGACTTTTGAGATTTTTACACCCTTTAGCTATGACTGAAATTAAACCTTTTTCTTTAGTTATGACATTTAATATTTTACTAGTATCTCCATAACTTGTTTCATTAACGATTATTCCCGTTACTTCTTCTAGGTTCATCTTCTCCCTCTTTTTCTTTATATTTTAGATAGTATTCAATTTTTCCTGTTAATCTAAATAAATTCCATAAATCTTGTTTATTCATTTTTATCACCTATTATTATTGTGGTGATGTTTTTTATTTTTTATTCAGTAAAATCGTTAAAATTAAATTCAGTTAAATATTTTTCGCGATCACGCCATTTTTCGATGGTTTTGACATATAGTTCTAAATATACTTTAGTTCCTAAAATATCTTCTAAATCTTTTCTAGCCATAGTTCCTATTTTTTTAATCATGCTTCCGCCTTTACCAATGATGATTTTTTTAAGGGCATCTCTATCGACTATGATAGCAACATTAATGATGTTTTTATCTTTATCTTTGATGACTTTTTCGACAACACAAGTTACTGAATGAGGTACTTCTTCTTTAGTAAGCCATAGTATTTTTTCTCTTACTGTTTCGGCAATCATAAACTGCATACTTCTATTAGTAATCATACTATCATCAAAGTATTTGATATTATCTGGAAGATATTCTTTTATTACTTTAATTAATTCATCGATATTTTTATTTTTTAAAGCAGATATTGGAACAATTTCTGAAAAATCATATAAATCTTTATACTCATTTATTTTTAAGAATATTTCATCTTTAGATAAACCATCTATTTTATTGATGACTAAGATAACTGGTTTGTTTATATTCTTTAATCTTTCGATGACATATTTATCACCTTTACCAAGACCAGCTTTCGCATCGACTAAAAGACATACAACATCGACATCATCAATACTATAATAAGCTCCCCTATTTAATATTTGACCTAATTTATGAGTTGGTTTATGAATACCTGGGGTGTCGACAAAGACAATTTGAGTATCGTCATCATTATAAACACCTTGAATGATGTTTCTTGTTGTCTGTGGTTTATCAGAAATTATAGCTATTTTGCTTCCGACTATTTGATTGATTAAAGTTGATTTTCCAACATTTGGTCTTCCTACAAAACTTGCAAATCCACTACGCATATTTTATCCTCCTATTAATACTAAAATTTTGGGTACGAAAATAATACATCCAATAACGATAGCTGTTAGACCAAATACTAAAACGGCGGCAGCAGCTGTATCTTTGGCTATTTTAGCTAGTGGATGAACTTCTTTGGTAACTAAGTCAATAGTCGCTTCAATACTGGTGTTTATAAGTTCAGTTGCGATAACTAAACCGATTATTAAAGCTAAAACAAGCCATTCTACAAGTGATATTTTAAAGAAGATACCGGCAATAATTACTAATATGGTTGCGAGTGTATGAACTAATATGTTTTGTTCATATTTGAAAGCGTATTTTAAACCATCAAAAGCATAAGTAAAACTTTTGAATAGTCTATGAAATCCTTTCTTTTTTAAATCATCTCTTGAGACCATAGGCATCTAAAATCTCCTCCTGCTTTGTAAACATTACTTTTTCTTCTTCTTTTGTCATGTGGTCATAACCTAATAAATGTAGTAATCCGTGAACGGTTAGAAATCCCATTTCTCTAGTTAAACTATGACCATACTCTTTGGCTTGGGCTTTCATTTTGGAAGCACATATATAAATATCACCTAAGAGTCTTCCAAATTCAAAGTTTATATTAGCTTCTCCATCTTCTAGGGCAAAACTTATAACATCAGTTTCTCTATCTATTCCTCTATAATCTTTATTTAACTCTCTTATTTTTTCACTATCAACAAAGATAACATTAAATGTGACATTAGTTAAATTTTCGTGTTTTAAGGCAAATTCGATTATTTTCTTTTCTTCTTCTAAATCGATTTCTTCATCTGTTTCATTAAATATTTCAAAATCGTTCATTGTTATACTCCTAACTCAATTAAATTAAACATATACATAGCCATAAAAATAGCACATAGCACTATAATTATATTATAAACAATAGGATTTTTCAATACTGGTGGTAGGTGGTCATTGATGATATCTAAAAATTTATATATATAAAATCCAATCATTCCACCAAATACATTTAAAATAATATCGTCAATATCAAATACTCTACCGATTAATAATTGAGTTGTTTCAATGGATGCGGATACTAATATAATTAATAGAAATGCCGACCATGGCTTTTTGAGGTGCAGGTAATACGAAACGAAAAAACCATATGGAAGAAACATTATTATATTACCTAAAACATTTTTGATAAATAATCTACTACCAAATGAATATCTAAACATTTCTCTAAAAGGTATAAAGTTAGATGTCGACCATCCGACATCTTGGAAAGTTACGACATAGAATAAACATAATACATAAATAATAAATATTAGTGCGAGAAGCTCTTTATATAAAACTATTTTTTGTTTATTTTTAATTAAGTATACTAAACGCATACTAATGGCAATGACACTACTAATTAAAATGGTAGGCCAAACTTGCCCTAGTATTTCCAGCAAACTTCTTCTTATCATTTACATCACCCAATTTCTGAATAGTCGGTAATGTCTTCATATACCGCAAAAAACATTTCTACTTCTACTATACTCTCTTTTACGGTACTTTTCAAATATTTACTCCTGATGATATATTCATCTTTTGACAGGTTCTTTTTGATGTCTTCTTCGGCTTTTTCTTTGGCTTTTGTAATAGCTTCTTCAACGGTCAATATTTGATCTGTGACATTTGTTTCTTTCTGTTTTTGTTTGACTAGTTTAATTGGGATTATAGAATGTTTTACAATTTCCTCCTCTTCTATTTTTTTTGTTTTAAATTTATTTAAAGAAAGTTCAAATGTATGATTTAAAAACTTAATAGCATATACTTCTTTTTCTTTTCCGGTTTCTGTTTCTGTATAGGTGGCAAAAGGATATTCAGTTTTAGTTACATACCAAATTTCTGCATAGGCTTTTCCCTCGGCTCTAACTTTACCGGTTACTTTTTCATTGAATATTAATTCACCATTAACAATTAAATCACCTTTTTTGACATAGTCATTCATATCTTTGACTATATCGCCTTTTTCCGCAATGACTTTTTTTAATACACCATCTTTCCCAGCTATTATATTTCTTGGTGTGGTATCATTATCTTTTTGAACAATGGTTCTCTCTTCAACTCTGACAGTATATTTAGTACCACTTTCTTCAATTTCTAACCACTCTATTTTATCTGGATATTTATTTAATATTTTTTCTTTTATTTTAGTTAATTCGTTATATGATTTTTTAAAGGAATATTTTTTTATTCCCTCTTTTTCTAATTCAGTTAACAGTAAATTTCTTATGTCTTTATTTGAATGAATAACGTCGACATTAAAAATAACATGGGTAAAAATCAGAAAAAATATGAACGTGATCAAAAGAATAATGATTAGATGTTTTGAAAGTTTAATATTTCTCTTTATTTTGATTAATCCGAAAACATCTAATTCGGTAACTTCATAAATACTTTTTATTTTTAAGACTGTTTCATAGTCTTTTTTATATATGATAATATCTGCTTCATTAGGATTTTTATATTTTAAAGAAATGA
>CALVIJ010000025.1 GCA_944329505.1 uncultured Bacilli bacterium
TACATTTACTCATTTGCTGGAATGTATCCAAAAGATGATCCAGAAATCATTATATATGCCGCCATTAAACAACCAAATGTCGGTTCATCTAGTACTTTAAGTACTTCAATAAATACATTAATGCAGAATATTGCTAAATATAGAAATATGTTTGAAGAAGAAACAAGTAATAACAGTAGTGTAACCTCATTAACTTTAGATTCTTACATTAATCAAAAAGTTACTGATGTTAAAGCCATTATGGACCAAAATCATATCACTACCACAGTCATTGGTAATGGTGATAAAGTTATCAGCCAATATCCAAACAAAGGAGAAACTGTTTTATCTTATGATAGAGTATTCTTAATTACCAATGGTAGTGCTGGAACTATGCCTGACTTAACTGGTTATACGAGGTCTGAAGCAATTTATCTAATGAAAACACTAGGTTTTGATTATGAATTAGAAGGATATGGTTATGTTACTGCTCAAAGTATTAAAGCTGGCGAGGTCGTTGGTGGTAACACCGTTAAAATAACTTTGAATGAAAAGCAGACATAACGGAACCACAATCCGTGATGTACACTATAAAAGGAGAATTTATTTTTCCTTTTTTCATTTTCTAAAAGGAATTAAGGAACAAACGATTGAAATAGCTAAAAATATACTAAAAAAAGGTTAGCATTAAAGATATTTCCGAAATGACATGTCTAACTTAGCAAGAACTTCAAAATCAAAAAAACTAAAAAAGCAAATTTATTTTGGTTCTATAATAAATAGTGTTGGTGAGTAAAATTTCACCGACACTGTTTTTATATAAAAAACGAGTCACTAACCAGAAACTCATGATAAATATTAATTGGATAAATATCGAAAGGATCTGATTAAAAGACTCATACTGATTATATCAAAATAATGTTAAATATTAAAAATGATAATGTTTATTTTTATGAAAATTGTTTAGAAATTGTTAATATTAATGGTAAAGATACTAAAGTTTTTAATGCTTTTCTTACTTATGCCCCAGAATACTGTCCTAAATGTGGATGCATTAATAAAGAACATAATGCTATTTTAATTCCCGATAGATTTCATATTGACCTACAAGTTAGAGATGCTTTAGATAATACCAGAAAAAAACTATGTATTAAATCTAATCCTAATTATAGAAAACTTAAAAAATACTGGAAATTGATACTTAAAAATGAAGATAAACTTTCTGATAAAAAGAAATATTCTAAATGCTTTAAAAAAGAAGTTTCACATATTGATATTGTAACTTATTTGATTAATACAGATGAAGAATTTTATAATACTTATCAAGGTATTATAAAAGCTATTGATACTAGAGATAAAGACAAGTTTTTAAACATTATCCATCACCACAATAAAACATTTCTAAATATATGAAAAAAAGTCTAAGAATCTTTAGAAACATGGAAAACTATATTGTTAATGCTTTTGACTATGAATATTCTAATGGCAGAACTGAAGGTATGAATAATCTTATCAAGCAAATCAAACATATTGCTTGTGGTTATAGAAAATCTAAGCATTTAAAAGCTAGAGTTATGCTTATTAAAGGCTTACTTAATCCAATTAAAGCATACTAAAAGAAGGTCAATTTTTGACCCTCTTGGCTAGTTCATTTATCACTAGTTTTTGATTCCACCAACACTACTTGACATTGAACCAATAATTAAATGAAACTAATCACTTAAATCTACTATTAATTAAATTATTCTAAACAATTTTTTTCATAAATTAAATTTCACAGTTTTTCAAAAATATATTTTATTATACTTATATATTAACTTATATAATTTCCTCTTTAATATTTGGATTTTTAAGTGCTTCTATTAATTTATCAATTTCTTCTTTTGAATTATAGAAATATAAACTAATTCTACAAGTGTTTTTGATATGAATTTCATCTTTAAGTATTTTAGCACAATGATTTCCAGCTCTTGTACATATATTAAACTTATCTAAATAAATAGATAAATCTTGTGGAAAAATACCGTCATAATTAATTGTTACAATTCCACTTTGACTATGCGCATTATAAATTGTAACCTGTGGAATTTCCTTTAATCTATCAACCAAATATTTTTTTAATTCTATCTCATATTTATGAATATTATCAAAACCAATATCCATTAAATATTTAATAATATAACCAAAACCAATAACTCCTGCAATATTAGGCGTTCCGGCTTCTAATCTATCAGGCATCGTCTTATAAATTCGTGTGCCATCAGTACTAAAATCCGCATTCATTCCACCGCCAAATATAATTGGCTCTATATCGTTTAATAATTCTTCTTTACCAAATAAAACTCCAACCCCTGTTGGTCCACACATTTTATGAGCTGAAAAAGCTAAAAAATCAATATCTAAATCCTGAACATCTACTTTTAAATGTGGTACACTTTGCGCTCCATCAACTAAAACAAGTATTCCTTTACTATTATGAGCCAATTTAATAATTTCCTTAATTGGTCTTACGTCACCAACAACATTACTAACATGGGCAATCGAAATAACTTTCGTTTTTGGTGTAATTGCCTTTTCAACATTCTCTATCAAAACCTCATGATTTTCATCTAAAGGAATATAACTAATTTTTAATTTTAACCTATCAGCAAGTTCAAACCATGGAAGCAAATTGGAAGCATGCTCACTTTTTGTAAGTAATACTTCATCACCTTCAGTCAAATGATTAGCAAAATAACCAAACACTATTTTATTAATTGAATCTGTAGTACCACTAGTAAAAGCAATCTCAGATGCCTTTCTAGCATTAATCATATCCTTAACTAAATATCTCGTCTCCTCATACTTTTGACTAGCCTTAATACTTAAAGCATAATCGCCTCTATGAGCATTAGAACTATAATTATCATAATAATCACTAATAGCTTCACCTAAAAGTTTTGGCTTTAAAGTTGTTGCTCCATTATCAAAATAAATAATTCCTGTATTCAATAAATTGAAATCCTCACGATGCATATTATCACCTCCAATACTTATTAATAATTTCTTCTAAAGTTTCTTTATAATAAGTAATTCCTTTTAAAAGAAAACCTTTAGTAAGTAAATTTTCGGATGCTTTTTTAGAAATGCCTCTACTCATCAAATAAAATATCTCATCAGAAGAAAAAGTACCAATAAGTGCACTATGATTAGCCATCACATCTTCTTCATCAATAAACAAATTAGGTTTTATAATACAATTATTCTCTGTCATATTAATAATTCTACCTTTTTGATTAATATCACATCCAGTAATTCCATTAGATACAAATCCCGAAACATTGAATTCCAAAACTCCATCTAAAATATTAACCCCATTATTTACTATGTTACTAATAGTATCTTTCGCATTATGATAAACTAAAAAATTATACTTTTCTTGATTTTTACTAATGGTCTTTAAATTAGAATCAACCTTAGCTCTTTCACCATTTAAATTAATAACTGTCATTTCCTTAATATCTCTACCGTCATTAATTTTTTCTATATTTAAATAACTATCTTCTTCTAAATAATATTTATATTGAAACTTATATTCACCATCATGTTTATATTCATAAATGTTTGCTTTAACACCTTTTAAAACATTAATATAAAAATCTAATTTAATATCTACTTTACTTACATCAATAACAATATCCGTATCTTCTAAAACCTTTACTTTAACACTCTGAACGTTAAAAAATTTACTTGCTTCACCGACACTTATTTCTATATTACCACTATTTTCTATCTTAATTTCATCATTATAAACTGTAATCTTATTCATTATCCATACCCACCAATTTATCATAACCTTGCTTTTCAATCTTTAAAGCAAGTTCACTGTCACCACTTAAAACAATCTTACCATCTTTCATAATATGAATAAAATCTGGCTTGATATAATCAAGTAATCTTTGATAATGTGTCACAAGTAAAATAGCCGGTTTTCTTTCATTATAATAATCCATAACGCTTTCCCCAACTAATTTTAAACTGTCAACATCCAAACCTGAATCAATTTCATCTAAAAGTACTACATCAGGTTTTAAAATATTCATTTGTAAAATTTCGTTTTTCTTTCTCTCTCCCCCAGAAAAGCCATCATTAATACCCCTAAGAATCATATCAGAGTCCATATGTAATTTTTCAGTATACTTATCAACTTCTCTAATAAATGGAAGTAATTTAAATTTATCTCCTTCTTTAGCTCGTAATGCACTTCTTAAAAAATCCGCATTAGTCACACCCTCAATCGCAAGTGGCATCTGCATTCCTAAAAAGATACCTGCTTTAGCCCTTTCATTTACTGGGATATCATTAATAGCCTTACCATTATAAGAAATTGTTCCTTTGATAATCTTATAATTAGGATCACCCATAATTACTTTAGTTAAAGTAGATTTACCAGTCCCATTCGGACCCATAATCGCATGAATTTCTCCAGATTTTATCTCTAAATTAAAATCCTTTAAAATTGTTTTACCAGCTACTTCCACAGTCAAATTATCTATATTTAAAATATTCATATTTAATCACCTCATTATATTTTAACATTTTTTCACATCTTTTTGTATAAAAATACTAAAATTAACCAATAATATATTAGAATATTTCGCAGATATTCACATTAAAAGAGTTTACTCTTTTTTTCTTTATATGATAAAATAATTATGGTGATGAAAATGGATTGCATATTTTGTAAAATTGTAAATGGAGAAATTCCTTCTTACACACTCTATGAAGATGATATTGTTAAAGTATTTTTGGATGTTAACCCTGATGTAAATGGACACACTTTAATCATTCCAAAAAAACACTATCAAAATCTATTTGACATCGATAATGATACTCTAATGCATATTATGGATATAGCTAAACAAATAGACAAACTTTTAAAAGACAAATTACACACTGATGGATTAACTCTAGTTCAAAATAATGGATTAAAACAAGAAGTTAAACACTTTCATCTTCATTTAAAACCACAATACAAAAATGAAGAAAAACTTCTCCCAGTAGAAGAAGTATATAACAAAATAAGCGCTTAAACGCTTATTTTCTTTTTTTACCTTTTTTAGTTGGTTTCTTTTTTACTTTTGTTTTATTGCCTTTATCATTACTATCACCTAAATTTCCAATAGGTGATGGTGAAAATTCAAATAATTTATTCAATCCTTCCTCAGTAGATACATCTATTTTAAACCATTTACCATTATTACTATAATAAACTTCAGGATAACCATATTTATTAAGTTCTACTTTTAAATTAGGATTATTTTCAAACTTCACTCTCGTAGCTTCAAAAAAACCACGATATAAAGGATCTGTATCTTTAGCAATAGCTGTCCTTAAACCTTTTTTTATCGGAAAATTTACATTGTTTTTATTTGTCCTAAGTAAAGTAGCAAATTCATCATATGTCACCATATATGATTTCATATTTCTTCTAGGATAAAATCTTTTCTCTCCCATAGAATCTACATAATCCTGACACCACAAATCATAAGGACGTTTTAAATCAGAACGTGCTACACCATAAAATTCAGAAGTATTCATATCATTAAATTTGGCATCATCTCTAAGTAAAATCCAAGCCGGATGATTTCTAATAACAAAGTTTCTTTCTTCCTTACTTAATTTTAAAA
This sequence comes from uncultured Bacilli bacterium, assembly GCA_944329505.1. Lineage (GTDB taxonomy): Bacteria > Bacillota_I > Bacilli_A > RF39 > UBA660 > Coprosoma. The sequence goes on from CALVIJ010000025.1 coordinate 5,649, forward strand.
TACTTCCCTTTTCTCTAATTAAATCTACTGCACCTTCACATAAATAAAGTTGATGAGTTAATTCTCTACTAGGAATATCATAAAGCTTACCATCTAAATAAACTTTATCTATATGCTTTTCACCATTTTCAAGTAAACTAATTTTTAATAAAGCTACATCACATTTATCAAATAATGCAAAAACAGCATTCTTCTCTTCCTTACTAAAATTTATCATTTCCATATTATCCCTCCAAAACTTAATGCATATAGTACACACAAAGTACCAATTTGTCAAATATTTGGGACTTATGCCATATTCATTATTTAATCTTCCTCATATCATAAATTAGATAAGGGGGAAAGAAAATGTTTAGAAGAAATTTTGGCTTCGGTAGACCAATGGGAAACTGTTGTGAACCAGAACCAAACTGTCCAATTATGGAACCAGTTATCACTAACTGTATTGAAAAAGAATTTTGTCATGAGGTAAAACATGTATGCCCAATTCACACTCATGTGATTAACAAACACATTTATAATCACACTTATACTCCTGAATACAGCTGTTCTGAAGAAAATCAAATCATCAATAATGATCCAGGATGCTGTCATAAATTCAATAACAATGGTTTTTAAGCCATTGTTTTTTTCTATAAATAATATTAAAACCAAGGACTAAATTTCCTCAGTTTTTAACTTTTTAATTTCATTTTTACTTAAACCAGTAAACTTAGAAATTTCAGATACATCCATACCAGATTTTAACATATTTTGAGCAATTTCTATTGCCTTCTTGTTTGACCCTTCTTTCAATCCTTGTTCTAAACCTTGTTCTAAGCCTTGTTCTAAGCCTTGTTCTAAGCCTTGAGCTCTGCCTTCTTCTAAACCCTGTTCTAAGCCTTTCGCACGACCTTCTTTAATCGCTTCTTCATGATCAATTTTCTTCATCCACGCATCCATTTTATCCTTGTCATATAAACCGATAATGTACTCATCTTCATTTAAATCTTCAATTATCTTTGCCATATTTTCTAATTCTTCATCTCCTTTAGAAATATCTCTTAACTCCTTACGGCTAGTTATTTGAAACATTACCAATATTTTCTCTAGCTTCGTTAAACTTTCTTTACTAATATTATAATATTTTTCTAAAGGTTTTACCATATTTATATGTATTCTTTTGAAATTTTCTTCATCGGTAAATTTTCCAGTGTCATCTTTCATACTAAATTCAATAAATAAACGGTCATCAAATCTATTAATAACATTAAAGTTTAATTGAAAAACTTCACTATTATCTATAGCCATACCAGACAAATATCTATCATAAGCAATTTTATGATGATATACATTATTCTTAGCTACCATACTTGCTTTAGCACTTCTATTAGCTTCAATATTTATAATTGTCCCTTCTACCTTAACTATAATATCAGTTATCTTTTTTCTTTCTTTATAATTTTCGACTGGAAGTTCTGTATTGGCAAATACTAAATTCTCATAAATATAACTTGGTGAATAAACTGTTACATGACTTATAATCAAAGAAAGCAAACTTCGAAAATCAGGATTTTGAACAATTGATTTAAATATTGGATCAAACATTGAACTCATAAGTTTATCTGGATTTTTTAATTTAACATTATTTAATGTCTTTGGCATATATTGTCCTCCATTCTCTATGAGGTATCCCTCTATATAAAACATACGATAAACCAAAGCCATTTTCCTTCTTAAAATTCAAAAAAAATACTAAATTTAGTATTTATTAAAAAGGCATTTTAAAATTTCCACTCTGCATTCTTTTAACCATAACTTTCATTTGTTCAAACTGTTTTAAAAGCTTATTAACTTCTTCAACACTTCTTCCACTACCAGCCGCGATTCTTCTTTTTCTACTAGCTTTTAATATATCTGGATTTCTTCTTTCTTCCATAGTCATAGATAAAATAATTGCCTCAATATGAGCCATTTGTTTAGGATCTATATTAACATTATTTAACCCCATCTTTTTAGCACCAGGAATTAACTTAATTAAATTTTCAAGTGGTCCTAACTTCTTAACTTGATTTAATTGATTTAAGAAATCTTCTAAATCAAATTTACCCTTTTGTAATTTTTTAGCAGTCTCCAAAGCTTCTTCTTCATCAAATACACCCTCAGCTTTTTCAATCATACTCATTAAATCGCCCATATCAAGAATTCTATTAGCCATTCTCTCTGGATGGAAAGGTTCTAACCCATCCATCTTTTCAGAAACACCTATAAACTTAATCGGAATATTTGTTAAATGTCTAATAGATAAAGCCGCACCACCTTTAGTATCACCATCTAACTTAGTTAAAACAGCTCCAGTTAAAGGAAGTCTTTCATTAAATCCCGTAATAACATTAACCGCATCTTGACCCATCATACTATCTATAACAAGTAATATTTCATTAGGATTTACAGCTTCATTAATACTTTGTAACTCTTCCATTAATTCTTCATCAATATGAAGTCTACCAGCCGTATCGATTAAAACATAATTATATCCGTTTTCCTTCGCATATTCTACCGCATTTTTCGCAATCTCAATTGGATTACCTTTGCCCTCACTATATACTTCAATATTTAATTCTTTACCTAATTGTTTTAATTGATCAATCGCTGCTGGCCTATAAACATCACAAGCAACCATTAAAGGTTTCATACCATATTTTTTGCGTAAAAGTAAAACTAACTTACCAGTTGTTGTAGTTTTACCAGAACCTTGTAAACCACACATCATTAAAATAGTCATAGGTTTAACTACAATTAATGGTTCATCTTCTTTACCTAATAAATCAACTAATTCATCCTTAACTATTTTTACAAAAACTTCTCCAGGTTTTAAACTCTTTTTAACTTCTTCTCCTAAAGCTTTTTCCTTAACATTATTAATAAACTCTTTAACAACCTTATAGTTAACATCAGCTTCAAGTAAAGCAAGTCTGATTTCTCTTGTAACTTCTCCAATATTTTCTTCAGTTATCTTTCCATAACCTTTTATTTTATTTAAAGCATTCTGTAATCTATCTCCTAAATTTTCAAACATATTATAATCACCTCTATCATTATACTCAAAGCAAAAGAAAAAAGCAAACAAATATGTTTACATATATTATTTTGCTATGGAAAACGTGTCGGCCAAGCTAAATGCTTGGCTAACTTTATAATTAAACTTAGTTTGTTCTATAATCACCCCGCTCTTCACTTGCCGTAGGCACATGAAGAGCGTTTCTTAGGACTCTGCTTCGCAGGTCCTTTTATAAAGGCTTTCGCCTTTACTAATTATTTATACTATATTTTTTTATTGCATTATAATCTCACTTACGGACAGTTTTTGAAATGAAATTAATTAGAGGTATTGGTCGTTTATTGACTAATACCTCTAATTTGCCATTTTTATGCTATTTTTTCACTATATAGATTTTGTAACTCACTTCTGTTAAAATATTTATAATAAACCCATAATAGAAAGAAGTGAGTTACATGTCTAAATTATATAATACTCAAAAAGATATTACAAGTAATTTTGAAAACTTTTTGAAAAATGCTGTCCCTAATATTAGAAAAACCCAATTTAATATTATTCCTTCCATTTTATTTGGGATTATTCAAGCTGAGTCTATTGCTTCCTCTGATATTGCCAAAAATTTAAAGGATAATTTTCTTGATGTTAAACTTGATTCTGTTATTAAAAGAATTAATCGTTTCTTTCGTAACAAATTATTTGATCCTTATAATTTTTATAAACAGATTATTTCTTACTCTCTTTCTACTTATAAAAAGAAACATTCTGATAAAAGAGTTCATATTATTTTAGACCATATGTTTTCCCACGAAAATTATACTACTCTTATGTTCACTATGCGTTTAGGTTCTCAAGGTATCCCTATTTGGTTTAAATGTTTTAAAGGTAATGATAACGATGCTTTCATGATTGATACTATCTTACAAGGCATTAAAGAAGTTAGTGATATGTTCTCTGACTATGACTTTGAACTCATTTTCTTAGCTGACCGTTGGTTTAATTCTTGTGATATTCTTAACTATATTGATTCTCTAGGTCATACTTATTGTATTAGACTTAAAAAAACTTTATATGTCTATTATTTTGATGAAAAAGAAAATCACATTATTAGAAAAAATGTTGGTGAACTATTTCATTACAAACATCTTTCTACTTATTATAACAATATTAATATAACAAAACACCAACTTAATTGTAATATTGTAATAAGTGATTCTAAAGATACTGATGAGCCTTGGATTATTGCCACTAATGGTGATTCGAGAAGAGCTATCAAAGATTATTCTTATAGATTTGGTGCTATTGAATGTGTTTTTAAAAATCAAAAATCTAACGGCTTTTATTTAGAAAAAATTTCTACTGCTTCTTTAAAAGCTTTTACTTCTATGTTTTGTTTAGTATGTGTTTGTGTTTTATTTTTAACTTTATTAGGGGCTTATTATTCAAGAAATCGTTCTTATATAAAAGAAAAAATTACTACTCATAAAAATTATATTATTAATGGTAAAAAAATTAAAAAGAGGGTTTTATCACTCTTTAATACTGGTCTCACTTTTTTTAAAAGAGCTTTTAATTCACATCATTATATTTCAATTTCTTATAAATTTATTCTATATGATATTTAATTTAATATAATTTTTCATTTATATTAAAGCATTGTTTTTATCATGCGATTTTTTTGACTGTAATCACCAGATTTTTTTAAAATTTACTATTTGTTATTTTCGCGGCATTAAAAATAGACTAAAATGTACATTTCTGGGCGTACTTTTTAGTCTATTTTTCCCTTTATTTACTTGTTATAAATGTTAATATAGAAACTGATAAAAATGTTAAAGTTAAAATCTGATAAAATTTATCAGATTTTTTCAATACT
>CALVIJ010000026.1 GCA_944329505.1 uncultured Bacilli bacterium
TTATAACTCAAAAAATATAATAGAAAGAAAAAATCAATCTATAGGATTTCTCCTAAGATTGATTATACGAGGATGTGTTTATGAATACAGTAATAGATAAACAAAAAGATTCTGATAAACTAATTGATTCACTTTATGATAAAGCCTTTAAAGCTATTGTTCAAAATCCAGATTTTAGAAAATCACTTTGTGAAGTAATAAGTTATATGACTACTTATTCTGTAGATTATCTTTATGAAAATTTAAGGTTTGTGAATACTGAATTACCTGTAGAAAATATCAAAGAAAGAAATAAAATAGCTGATATAATTGCTAAAGTCGAGGGAACAACTATCAACTTAGAAGCTAATAGAAGCCTGCCAGTTAGTAAAATATCCAAAAATAATTTATATCATCATAAAATAGCTTATAGTCAGTATCTACAAGGAGAAAATATTGAAAATAACGATATTATTCAAATTAATTTTAATGCAATAAATAGATTTGATGATAGACCATACATATCCTTTTCTTTAAGAGATGCTGAAGGGAAATATATTGATGAAGAAAATTTTGAAAGAATACATGTAAATATGGCAAAATTTTTAGAAATGTATTATACTAAAGGTGTAAAAGGACTTACTAAGGTAGAGAAGATACTCGTAATGTTTATGATAAGAAGTAAACATGAGTTAAGAGAAGTATCTAAAGGAGATAAGGAGTTAGAGACTATGGCGAAGATAATCGAAGATTTGAATGTCGATGAGGAGATGTTAGAAGCATATACATATGACAAAGATAAGATGGAAGCTTACATGGAAAGAATCGACAAGTGGGAAGCTACAAAGAAAGCTAAAGAAGAAGGTATTGAACAGGGAATCGAACAAGGCATTGAACAAGGTGTTAGACAAAATAAAGTAGAGATAGCTAAAAATATGCTTAATATGGGTATGGATATAGAAACTGTATCTAAAGCGACTAGTTTATCAAAAGAAGAAATAAATAATCTAAAATAAAAGTTCAAAATATGGACTTTTTTTCTTGTTATAAACTCTTTATTAATGCTAAAATATTATTAGGTGATAGAGTATGAAAAAAATAATAATGATAGATGGAAATAACCTTATGTTTAGAAGTTATTACGCAACCGCATATAACGGTAACTTTATGAATAATAGTAGAGGTTTTCCAACCAATGCCTTATTTGGTTTTGTAAACATGATTCATAAAATAATCAATGAAGAAAAACCAGAATATGTAATTGTTGCTTTCGATAAAGGAAAAACTTTTAGACACGAAGAGTATGATGGTTATAAAGATGGTAGAGTTGAAACCCCAGATGAACTAAAAAAACAGTTCCCAGTTGCTAAAGAATTATTAACCGCTATGGGAATTAAATACTATGAAATTGATAATTATGAAGCTGACGATATCATCGGAACATTTGCTAAATTCTGTGATGATGATCCAGATTTTATTGGAACCATCGTAAGTAGTGATAAAGATTTATTACAGTTGATTTCATCCGATGTCGATATAAAACTTTTAAAACAAAAAGACTATATCAGATATAATGAAAAAACATTTGAAGAAGCTTATGGTATTAAACCGATAAATGTTATTGATTTAAAAGCCTTAATGGGTGACCCATCAGACAATATTCCAGGAGTTAAAGGAGTAGGCGAAAAGACTGCTTTAAAATTACTTCATGAATATAAAACCCTAGATGGTATTTATGAAAATGCCGATAACATTAAAGGAAAATTAGGTGAAAAAATAAGAAACGATAAAGAAAACGCTTATAAATCATATCATTTGGCCACTATCGTCAAAGATGTTCCAATGGAAATTTCAATGGAAGATGCTAAGTATCTAGGTGAAGATAGAGAAAAATTAAATAAAATATATGAAGATTTAGAATTTTATTCTTTCTTAAAAAAACAAGAAAAGAAAGAAACTCCTAAAAAAGAAGTAAAAATTCAAATTATAAAAGATGTAAACGACATTAAAATAGATGGAGATGTCGCAGTTTATCTTGAAATATTTGGACAAAATTATCATAAATCACCTATATTAGGTATGGGTGTTTATAATGAAAATGTTGCTTATTACATCTCACCAGAAATATTAAAACAAAACCCTAAATTCCTAAAAGAAAATACAAAATATACTTATGACTTAAAGAAAATGATAGTTGCTTTAAAATGGCAAGGAATCGAAATTGAAAATGTTACATTCGATACTATGATTGCAGGAGCTTTACTAGATTACAACATGAAAGAAGACATGGCTTATCTAGCTAACCAAATAGATTACACCTTAGAGTTTTATGAAAAGATATATGGAAAATTCATCCATTTAAAAATGCCTAGTGAAGAAGAAATCGCTAAAGCCTGTGTTGATAGAGCTAAATTCATCTATGAAACTAGAGAATTTTTCCAAAATAAAATAAAAGAAGAAAACGTAGATTATTTATTTAATGAAATTGAAATGCCACTTGCTACAGTTTTAGCCGACATGGAATTTACAGGTGTAAAAGTTGATAAAAATGTTTTAAGAAACATGGGAGAAGATATAAAAATAAAACTAGAACTTCTAACCAAAGATATATACAATAATGCCGGATGTGGATTTAATATCTCATCACCTAGTCAACTAAGTGAAGTACTATTTGAAAAACTAAATCTTCCACACAAAAAGAAAACCGCTAGCGGATATTCCACAGCAATCGATGTTTTAAATAAGTTAAAAGATAAACATCCAATAATTAATCAAATCATCGAATATCGAAAATTATCTAAAATTTATGGTACATACGTCGAGGGCTTAATAAATACAATTGCCGAAGATGGTAAAATCCATACAATTTATACCCAAAACTTAACTAGAACTGGTAGACTTTCATCAATTGAACCTAACTTACAAAACATTCCAGTAAGAGATGATTATGGAAGATCTATTAGAAAAGCTTTTATTCCAACCAATGATTATATCTTAGGTGCTGACTACTCACAAATTGAACTTCGTGTTCTAGCCCACATGGCCGATGTTCCAGCTTTAAAAGAAGCATTCCATAATAAACTAGATATCCACTCTAAAACTGCTAGTGATATCTTCAAAGTACCAATGGAACTTGTCACTAGTGAAATGCGAAGAGTAGCCAAAGCCGTAAACTTCGGTATTATATATGGTATCAGTAGTTTTGGTTTAGGTGAAAATATTGGTATGAGAGCAGTCGAAGCTAAAAAGTTCATCGATACATATTTAGAAACATATCCAGGAATTAAAGATTATATGGATAGTACCATTGCTCATGCTAAAGAAAAAGGCTATGTTACAACTATGTTTAACCGTAAACGTAACATCCCAGAATTAAAAAACACCGTCTATACAATTAGACAAAGTGGAGAACGTATCGCTTTAAATACCCCAGTCCAAGGAACCGCTGCTGATATTATAAAGCTAGCCATGGTTAAAGTATATAAAGCCTTTAAAGAAAATAACTTAAAAAGTAAAATGATTATTCAAGTACACGACGAATTAATATTTGATGTACCAAATGAAGAGTTAGAAAAAGTAAAAGAAATAGTTACTGACATTATGGATAATGTCTGTGAACTTTCAGTCCCACTAGATATTGATATCCATTATGGACAAAATTGGGCAGAGGCGAAATAATGGCAAGAAGAAGTAAAAAGAAAACCCAAAAACAAAATATTATTATAACCATTATAACAATTATTGTAATTTTATGTGTGGCCTATCAAAATGAAATAAAAACATTCATGACTGAGCCACTAATCGAACCTAAAGAAACATATAAATTAGAAAACATCCCTGAATATAGTGGAAGTAATTATGTTGAAATAAATAATAATAAACCAAATTTCACTGATGAAGATTATACTAAAGAAACTTTTGAGTCATATAGTGAATTAGATAATTTAAATAGAGCAGGTGTCGCTTTTGCCAAAGTGGGTAAAGAAACCATGCCAACTATAGAAAGAGGTTCGATTGGTATGGTAAAACCTACAGGATGGCACACCGTTAAATATGATATTGTAAGTGGAAAGTATCTATATAATCGTTGTCACCTAATCGGTTATCAATTAAGTGGAGAAAATGCTAATGAAAAAAATCTAATAACATGCACAAGACAAATGAACACCGAGGGTATGTTAGATTTTGAAAACGAAGTAGCTAACTACATAGAAGAAACAAATAACCATGTCTTATATAGAGTAACTCCAATATATGATGGAAATAACTTGCTCGCAAATGGTGTTCAAATAGAAGCTAGTTCAGTAGAAGATAAATGCGGAAAAGTTTGTTTCAATGTGTATGTTTATAATGTTCAAAATGGCATTACAATAGACTATACAAACGGAGATAGTCATCTATCTTGATTTATAATCAAAATATTCCCAAATAACATAAATAATAAATCTAAATTGTTCTATTAAATAAAACATAGGATTCCCCCTTTCATAGATTAACATACGCTGTGAAAGTAGGGGATTCCTTTTTATTATGAAAAAAACTGATAGTTAATTATCAGTTTTTAGGAACTAATTTTTCTTTTCCACCCATATAAGATCTTAATACCTCTGGAATATTAACACTGCCATCTTCATTTACATTGTTTTCTAAGAAAGCAATCAAACCACGAGGAGTAGCAAGTACTGTATTATTTAAAGTAGTAACATACTCATTACCATTCTTAGTTTTCATACGTATTCCAAGTCTTCTAGCTTGAGCGTCACCTAAGATAGAACAAGAACCAACTTCAAAATATTTATTTTGTCTAGGACTAAATGCCTCAACATCGCAAGACTTAACCTTCACATCAGCTAAATCACCACTGCAGCCCTCTAAAGTTCTAACAGGAACATTTAAACTTCTAAAGAATTCCACAGTATATTTCCACATCTTATCATAGAATTTCATGCCATCTTCAGGTTTACATAAAACCACCATCTCTTGCTTTTCAAATTGATGAACTCTATAAAGTCCACGTTCCTCAATTCCGTGAGCTCCAACTTCTTTTCTAAAGCAAGGTGAGTAACTAGTTAAAGTAATAGGTAGTTCCTCTTCTTTAATAATTTGTCCTTGGAATTTACCAATCATAGAGTGTTCAGATGTACCAATCAAATATAAATCTTCACCCTCTATTTTATACATCATTGCATCCATTTCTTCAAAACTCATAACACCATTTACAACATCACTTCTAATCATAAATGGGGGAATGCAGTAAGTAAATCCTTTATCTATCATAAAGTCACGTGCATAACTAAGCATTGCAGAATGTAGTCTAGCTACATCTCCCATCAAATAGTAAAAACCATTCCCACTAGTTCTGCCCGCACTTTCCTTATCTAAACCATTTAACTTCGCACATATATCCGCATGATGTGGAATTTCAAATGATGGGATAACAGGCTCACCAAATTTTTCTAATTCTACATTTTTACTATCATCCTCACCAATAGGAACTGATGGATCCATAATGTTTGGAATAACCATCATATCTTCATGGATTTTAGCTCTAAGTTCTTCTTCTTCTTTTTCTAAAGCTAAGATTTCATCACCATATTTACTAACTTCAGCTTTAACTTTTTCAGCTTCATCTTTTTTACCATCACGCATTAAAGCACCAATTAAAGCACTTTTTTCGTTTTTCTCTTTTCTAAGTTCATCGCCTTTACCTTTAGCTTCTCTACATTTAATATCTAATTCATATACCTCATCAACTAAAGGTAACTTCTTATCTTGAAATTTCTTCTTGATATTTTCCTTAACTAACTCTTTATTTTCACGTATTAATTTAATGTCTATCATTTTAATTCTCCTTTTCTAAGTCGCCTAAATATCCTAAAATTTTTTCATATTGTGGCTTATATTTAACATCGATTCTATTTAAATATTCATCCGAGACGTTCTCATAATTGTTCAAATCCATATTTTCCTCTAAATCAGCTTTCTTAACTTGCAAAGCCATACTGTTTTTACTGTTGATAATTTTTGTGATAAATTCATCATATGATTCATCTTTCTCTCTAGTCATTAAAACCACAGTTCTGACAATATCGCTTGGAAAACCAATATAATTTAAATCCATAGCTGTAAGATCAGTTTCTTTCATAATGTCGTGTAGTAAAGCCACAACTTTTGCTTTATCATCAGAAAACTGATCAGCCACCGCTACTAAGTGGTCCATATAGGAGACTCCAGATGAATGCCTTTTACCCTCAAAAACTTTTTCACAAATCAAATAAGCTTTGCCATATAAGTTTTTCGCATTCTTAAACCCAGCCACTTCTTCTTTTGTATAATATTTTAACCAATTATCCATATATAATCCTCCTTTAAAGCAAAAGACAGCCTTATGTTAGGAGTATATGTAATACGGTACCATCCTATACGGCTGTCTTAATTATGATAACGGTCATCCCGGAAGTGTATTAAACTTCTCTCCAAAGTAGATTCGTATAAAGTTATTGTTAGTTTCCACCAAACCACTAACTCTCTATAAAATAATAATTATACTACTAATCTTTGTCATCGATTTATTAAATACATTTTATCATTTAAAATTTGTTCAGTCAATAGTAAAAAAACCTCTAAAAAACCCCAAAATTCAATTGAATTGACATAAATAACATGTTATAATTGTTTAGGTGATTTTTTTGAACATTAATGTAAAACAAGTATTGCTATTTATTTTAGGAATAATTATTTTAATTTTTTTGGCCAATATTTTTGTATATATTTTGTTATTTGCTTTAATATGTTGGATAATCTATATAATATATAAAGCAGTAAAGCCGTATATCAAAGAAAATACAAAAAAAGACAAAACTAAAAAAGGTAAAATAATTATTGAGGCTAAATACAAAGAGAAGTAGGTGGTATCATGCCTGAATTACCTGAAGTTGAAACTGTCAAAAACACTTTAATTAGGGAAATCAAAGACAAACAAATTATAAGTGCATCTGTTTATTGGGATAATATAATTGCTTATCCAGAAGTCAAAGAATTTGAAAAACAGATCAGAAACCAAAAAATCAATGACATTCATCGAAGAGGTAAATGGTTGATGTTTGAACTTGATGATTACTATTTATTAAGTCACCTTAGAATGGAAGGCAAATATTTTATCAGAAACACAGATGATAAAATTGAAAAGCATCAGCACGTCATCTTTCACTTTTCTGATGGTACAGACCTAAGATATAATGATACTAGAAAATTTGGAAAGATGTATTTACTTTCAAAAGATACCGCATTTAGCGCAAAACCATTATCAGAATTAGGATTAGAACCATGGGATGAAAACTTAACCCCAGAATATTTAAAAAATAAATTTCATAAAAAACCGATTAAAACTGAACTTTTAGATCAAACTATAATTGTTGGTATTGGAAATATTTACGCCGATGAAATTCTCTTTTTATCTAAAATAAATCCTAAAACTTTAGCAACCAATCTAACAACCAAAGACTGTCAAAATATTATAGATTTTACTAAACAAGTTCTAGAAAAAGCCATAGAATATGGTGGAACAACTGTAAAAAGTTATACATCTAGCGAGGGAGTACATGGAAGATTTCAACAGCATTTACTTGTTCACACCAAAGAGGAGTGTCCTATTTGCCATTCAAAAATAACTAAAATAACCGTTGGCGGACGCGGAACTTATTATTGTGAAAATTGTCAAAAGGAGTGGTATTCATGAAAAAAACAAAAATAATTTGTTCAATTGGTCCAAGCAGTGCCAAATATGAAACATTTAAACAAATGGTATTAAATGGTATGAATGTAGCAAGAATTAACTTTTCACATGCTACAGAAGAAGAAAAAAGTAATGTTCTTAGTTTAGTTAAAAGAGCAAACGAAGAATTAGGCTCTTATATAGGTGTTTTATTTGATACAAAAGGACCAGATTTTCGTACTGGAAACATGACTAATGATAAAATCAACTTAGAAGAAGGTAAAACCATCAAATTAGTTAAAGATGATATTCTAGGAACAGAAGAGGCAATTACTGTAAACTACAAAGATGCTTTAGATAGTATTGAAGTCGGTAATGAAATATTATTAGAAGATGGTCTAATGCGCCTCGAAGTAATCGAAAAAATACCAAATGGTATTAACTGTAAAATCATTGATGGTGGAGTACTTGGTAGTAGAAAAAGTATCAATGTTCCTGGTGTTCAATTAAAAATGGATTTTATTAGCGATCAAGATAGAGAAGATATAATATACGCTTGCAAACACGACGGTGACTTTTTAGCACTATCATTTGTTAGTTCAAAAGAAGATGTTCTAGCAGCTAGAGAAATCTTAAAAGAACAAGGTAGAGAAGACATGCAAATAATTTCTAAAGTTGAAAGCCATACAGCCATTCAAAACATCGATGAAATTATTGAAGCCAGTGATGGTGTTATGGTAGCTCGTGGTGATTTAGGTGTTGAAATGCCTATGAATAAATTACCAATATTACAAAAAGAAATTATTGAAAAATGTCGTCAAAAAGGACGTACTGTTATCGTTGCAACAGAAATGTTAGCTTCAATGTATACTAGTAGCCGTCCAACAAGAGCTGAAATCTCAGATGTAGCTAACGCTGTATTAGATGGAACTGATGCTGTTATGCTTTCTGGTGAAACTACTATTGGAAAACATCCAGCAGATGCCGTTAAATACATGGCTGAAACATGTGAAGAAGCTGAAAGCTTTTACGACTATGCTAATCAAAAATCATATGCTAAAGAAAATAACATTCCAAGTGCTATCGCACATAATGTCGTAGAAAGTGCTAATCTATTAGATGTAAAAGTAATCATTGCTGCAACAACAAGTGGATATAGTGCCAAACTAATCGGTACTTTAAAACCAAAATCATCAATCGTTGCTGCTTGTCCAGATGCTAAAGTTGCTAGATCTCTAGCTCTTAACTATGGCGTTTATCCAATGATTGTAAAATATTATAATACCCTTGAAGAATTAATCGATTATTGTAAAAAAGAAGCTATCGAGACAATGAAACTTCAAAAAGAAGATATTGTTATCGTAACTGGTGGCTTCCCAAGATTACATCAAGTAAAAACTACAAACTTCTTAAAAATTGATACAATTTAAAAGATGACTAGAATATTATAGGCTTATGCTTATACTCCTCTAAATAGTCATCTTTTTTTATGTTATAAATATCACTAACTCTGTTTTCAATTCTCATCATTTCAAAACTATTATCATAACCAGCAATAATTGGTAAATTACATTCTTTTTTTACACTATTTAAATATTCTCTTCCTTTACTGTTAAAACCTAAAACCCTAATATATTGAATATCCATACATCTTTTTGCTTCTTCCTTTGTAAAAGAACATAAAATGTGTAAAAACATTCTTTTTAATTTATTGTATGTATATCTTTTTGATTTAACTAAATTAATTAATTCCTCTATATTTTTTGCTTTTAAAATATTTTTCTTAATTTTATTTTCAATACCCTCATCGACAGTTTGATAAATACTCAAATCTTTAGAACTCAATATTTTATATTTAAGTAAATCAAAATAATCATCCCAAAAATGTAACTCATTTAAAGAATCGTAACTAACAGGAGGTACATATTCTTTAACATCCATACCTTTTTTTAAAGCTTCTCTTATACTAGTCGCACTAGATATTTTATTCAAATCTAAACTGTGATAATCATTAGTTCTTTTGATAGCTTTAATTTCCATATTATTTAAATTTCTAATATAACCAATTCCTAGTAAATCATTAGGATTGTTTTCTAAAATAATTCCAAAATCATTCAACGCTTTAGCTAAACTAGTAGGGTAGTTTAAGCCAGTATCTAAATAATCCTTAATTTTTTTATTATATTCATCAGTTTTTTGAACTCTAACAATTTCCTTTAACTTATTTATATCCGCACTTTCACTACCAAAAACAAATGCCTCAACCTTTAAAGCATTTAAAATGTCAGTAGAGCCTTTAGTGAAAACATCAGCCGCCTGAGTCCCAAAAACAAATGGTAGTTCTATAACTAAGTCAACATAATTTAAAGCAACTTCGGTTTTCTTCCATTTATCTATTAAACTAATGTCACCTCTTTGAGTAAAATCACTATTAATAACTGCAATAACCACATAATCAGGATATAATTCTTTAACCTTTTTAATGTGATATAAATGTCCGTTGTGAAAAGGATTATACTCACATATTATTCCAACGCTTTTCATAAATTATCACATCCATTGTTATTTAAATAGAAAAAGGCACCTAATTCATCTACCATGATTTAGGTGTCCAAAAACTTTTGGCATATCCAACATTGAGGTATTGAATGTTCCTTAATATTTTATGAAGTTTCCTTCATCTATATACATAATAGCACATTTTTAACATAAAGGCAAATCACAAAAAGCCAAATTGAAAAAGAACGTAGATTTTTATTTGAAATTCCGTTCTATGGCAAAAAGCTGAAATAAGTCTGATAGTAGTATAATATACATGTTTCTTTGCCAAAAAGGAGGGATGAAAAATG
>CALVIJ010000027.1 GCA_944329505.1 uncultured Bacilli bacterium
CTGCTTCATTAGGATTTTTATATTTTAAAGATAAAATTTCGATTCTTTTTACTCTTAGTTTTTTGATGAATCTATTGATGTTTTTTCCTTTGATATTTAAGGAAACTTTACTGATTAACTTCTCTATCATTCAAACTCAACTGCTTTTATTTGACCTAAAATCAACAATTCATCATTCAGTAGTTTAGAAATAGTTAAATTTTCTCCTCTAATAACTACTCTTCCTTTTTCATATCTTACCATAACTTTGGTATCGTCAAAGTGGTCTATTTCTGTATAGTTTACAATATCTATTTTTCCAACTAATATATTTATTTTAAATTCATTTTCTAAAATGTAAGTGCGCAAATCCTTAAGCATGATATCACCCATATAATTTTATGGGTGTTATCTTTTAAATATACTAATAAATAGTTATTATTTCATCATAAATATGATATTTATAAGTCATTTTTATCACCTATAAATATTTTAAATTATTAGGTGTGTAAAAAAATGTCAAAAAAAACAAATAATTTTAATTATTTGCTTTTATTCTATCGATAAAATTAGGATCAAATTTATTTTTAAAATATTCTAGATCATCAGAAACGAAAGATGGTTTTGTATATGTGTTTCCAGAGTCAAATGATTCTAAATTTTGGAAATCTAATAATGTTGTTATTATGAAAAGGAAATCAGCATCTGCTTCATTTATAGCATATATGCTATACTCCGATTTTTGAGTAGTGAATTCATCAATTTTTATAGTGGCAATCATTTTGTCACCTTGATAAATTAAATAATAAAATTCAGAGTCTTTGACATTTAGAGGATAAATAAGATGATTTTGCCCTTTCCAAATAGAGGCATAATATGTATTTTGATTTTTCGTTAAAAATCCACGTGGTCTTTCAAACATATATCTACGTGTTTTACCAACTAATTCGCCATTTTCATAAACGTTAAATTCATTATTATGAAGAAATTGTAGTGATTTATTACCTAAATCTTTTACATAACCAACTATATTTTCTTTAAAACCATCAGGACACGCAAAACTAAAAAAATCAAAATTGTACTGTGATTTACCTTGCACTGTACCAGTAGCAGTTACATATACAGATAATTTTTTGCTGGCTTAAAAAATATTTTGCCATATTGTGTGTCGTTGATAAATGCTTCATAAGCTATTCCCTTATTGTCAGATTCGTATATTGTTTTTTTACCTATATTTACCGAAACACCAACACTATTCGCATATGATTGTGTTTGTTTTACTTTAATAATCATTTTCTATCACCCAAGAATCATATATTTTATAATTTTATTGATATATAATCTAGAGTTGACAATTATTGACAAAAAAATAAAAGACAAAATCTTTTATTTTTTATCCTTAAACATTTCTGAAATTGTTGTTCCTAAAGTAGCTAAATCTTGTAAGTTTGATGGAACAATTATTTTAGTAGCCTGACCGTTAGCCATATTAGCTAAGGCATCAAAACTTTTTAAAGTAAGAACTGATTTATCAGCTCCAGCTTCTTTTAGTTTTTTAATAGCTTCAGCTTCGGCTTCACTTCTTTTTAATATTGCCTCAGCTTCACCTTCAGCTTTTTTAATTTGAGCTTCTTTAGCGGCTTCAGCCTCTAAAATTAAACTTTCTTTATTACCTTCAGCAATTAAAACACTTGATTTCTTTTCACCTTCGGCTTGTAAGATTTTTTCTCTTCTTTCTCTTTCGGCTCTCATTTGTTTTTCCATGGCATCTTGGATATCACGAGGTGGTAAAATATTTTTAACTTCCACACGATTTATTTTTATACCCCAAGGATCTGTTGCTTCATCCAATATAGAACGCATCTTAGAATTAATTATATCTCTAGACGTTAAAGTTTGATCTAATTCTAATTCACCAATAATATTTCTAAGAGTAGTAGCAGTTAAATTTTCAATTGCACTTATTGGATTTTCAACACCATATGTATATAATTTTGGGTCAGTTATTTGAAAATAAACAACCGTATCGATTTGCATAGTAACATTATCTTTTGTAATAACCGGTTGTGGTGGGAAATCCTTAACTTTTTCTTTTAAACTAATTATTCCTGATACTCTATCAACAAATGGTATTTTAAAATGAAGCCCATTTGTCCATGTTGTAAAATAAGAACCTAATCTTTCGATAATATAACATTTTGATTGCGGTACCACTTTAACATTTGGTACAATTAAGACTAAAACTAAAACTAAAATAACAATTAATGCAGACATTATTTTTCTCCTATCTTTTCGACTTTTATTTTTACCCCTTTAATTTCTAATACTTTAACTGTTTCACCTTGTTTAATTGCTTTATCAGCATATGCGGTCCATTTTTTACCATCAACTTTAACTTCTCCATTTTCATTTTTACTTATTTTTTCAGTAACAACACCTGTCATACCAATAATTCTATCAGCATTTGTTTTAACTTTGTGCTGCTTAATGAATTTAGTTAAAAATGGTTTTGTAGTAATTAATAATATAACACCTAATATTACAAACACACCAAATTGTATTATATAATTATCTAAAAATAACGATACTATTAAGGCGACTATTCCACTTACAACAAACCAAATGGTCGTTAAGTTAATAGTAGTGATTTCAATTAAAGTAAGTAAAATAACAAGAATTAACCAGACTAACCATTGTTCCAAAGTTATCCCCTCCTACATACATTAGTATAGCATAGCAGCTTTCAAATTACAATAAAAGCATCGATAGTTTTCGATGCTTAAAAGTATATACATAAAATTATTTATTATCTAGTTCTTCCATTAGATTGTCCATATTCTTGAGCAACTTGTTCTTTAGCTTCATCAAATGTGATTGAATTATCGCTATTTTTCCATCTATCAAAAGCTTCTTGTCCAATTTGTGCTCTAGTTTCTGGTTCAAAGCCCATATAGAACTTGTCCGCATCAAATGTTGTTGGATCAGATATTTCATTAAGTAATTCATTGCCGCCTTTAACTTCTTCTGTCTCTTCTTTTGGAGTTTCAAATACTAAATTAGAAGTTTGTGCTTCTTCAACTGGTTTTTCAGGTTGAACTGGTTCTTCAACTTGAACTGGCTTTTCAGTTTCAACTATTTGAGGTTGAACTGCTGGTTGTTCAAAAACAACTTTTGTATCTTCAACTGGTTTTTCAACCTTTACTTCTTCTTTAGTTCCAGAAAGCTTTCCATAAATGTCAGCCATTTTTTTGTCTACTTCACTTTCGATTGCAGCATCTCTCTCTTTTTCTCGTTCAGCAGCACGTTTATCGATTCCTTCACATTTTTTAGCAGCTTCATCGATTATATCATCAATCTTTTGAATTCCAAGTGGAGCAACTGCATCTTTAATTTGCGCTAATGCTTCACTATTAACTTTTAATTTAGAGTTTAATGTTTTGTTTTTACCTCTAACATCAGTTAATTTATTATTAAGATCATCCACTTCAGCTTGGCGTTTATCGATTGCAGCTTGAACATCAGCTTGACGTTTTTCTTCAGCTGCAGCCATCTCTTCTGCATGATTCTTTTCGATTTCAGCTATTTCTTTTTCCTTTAATTGTGTATCTCTTTTACTATTGAATTTTGCCTCAGTAAGTAAAGTTCTAAATTTATCCGGATTAGCAACTTTAACAAGATCTTTAGCAACCTCATCTAGTACATCTGCATCATATTTATTAATTTTATAATTCCAGAAATAAGCATATTTATAATCAGCATAAGAATCAAACACTGTCAAATCAGATAAATCTTTTTTCTCTTTTTTAGGTTTTTCTTCTTTAACGTCTTCTTTTTCTTCTACTTCTACTTTTTCTAATTTAGTTTGTTCAGGAATTTCAATCGTAATTGGTTGTATTGGCTCGTTTTCTTTTGTTTCAGATTTTTTATTTGCCTTTTCTTTAAGTTCAGCACCACTTATACCTTCAATGATTCTAATTTTTTCAGATGATTTTTTATCTGTCTTTTTCTTATCCTTTTTATCTTCAGCATCTTTATCTTCAGCATTATCAAAAATTGAAACAGTAGGTCCTTGTTCTTGAGCCTTTTCCTCTGTTTTAACTGGTTCCTTAGTTTTCTCTAAAACTTCTTTAACAACGTTTTCTATTTCTTCCTTTTTCTTTTTCTCTTTGCGTTTTTTAACAAAAGTAAATATAGCTCCCGGAACATGTGATACTGTTGTTAAACCATTTAAAACCTTTTTAAGAAAACTACGTAATTTCCCTGATTGTTTTGTGCTTACTTTTACTAAATTTTCACCGTTTTGTATAGCTTCTGCCATTTCAATCACTCCTCATTTCTAATAATTTCACGCATTACTTCTTTTACTTCTTTCCACTCATCTTCTGGAATTTTATCTAATTGATATCCATTTTCATCTTCATTTAAAATTGAAGCATGAATTGTTTCCATATCTTTGCTATCTACTTCATTAAAAGTATATAGAATGTATTTCTTTCCAGTTTTTTCTAATTCAAAGCATAGTAATACTTCAGCTTCGGCTGTATCGCCATTGGATTTTTTAACTTTAAGTTTTTGTAACTCTTCCATCAAAACCCCTCCATTCTATTCTTAATTATAGCATACCACTTTTATGTTTACAACATTTTTTGCCAATTACTTTACTTTTTTTGGACACATTTATTTATTTAAAGTTTTTTTAATCAAATTTATTTAATAATACATTACTTATAAATGCATATTTAACTAATAAACATTCCTATAATATTATAAATGAAGATTTCTAATAAATTTTGTCTTATTTTGTCGATAATCTTTATTCAACCTTCACATTACATATATTTTCTATTTATTTGTAAATGATTTGAGCTTGACCACCACAATATGAAGTTACTAGATCAATTATTTCACTAGTCACTTCCATAAGATATTCCGCACTAGTTGCCTCATTTCCTTCTACTGTTATAAATATATTTTGTGTTTCTTCACTGACAAAAGTCTTACTATTTTGATTTACTTCTAATCTATATATTACTTCTTTATCATCGTTATAAATGTATTCTCCTGGATTAATTAAACGGTCTTCGCCATTAACAGAAATTTTCAAATTAGAATTAGCTTTTTGTAAAACAACATTCCCATCAATCTTATCCATATCATACATACCAATAGATAATCTTGAATCTAACATAACAATATTACAAAGCTCAGTTAATTTATCTTGAACAGATATATCTTCTCCTTTTAAAAATTTCTTAAGAATCGTTTCACTAACTGGAGTATTTTTCTTTCGTTTGATTCCAACTTTTTTATGTAACTCGTTAAATCCTCTAAGAATTAAATCTGTTTCAATATCAAAGTTTGTATATTTTTCTTCTAAAGCTTTATAAGCTTTATTTTTGAAATTTATAAATTCCTTTGTTTTTGTTTTATTATATAAATTAGTAATGGTAATACCAATTACTTTTAATCCTAAATCCAAAACTTCACGTGTAGCTATAAATTTCATAATTTCCCCTTTCTAACATCTAGATTCTTCATTACAAATTAACAAATTATTTATGGCTTTTTTATATTTATCCTTTAACTCTTGTCTTTGCTCTTCTGTAAGTGGTTTATATGGATCTTTCTGTGACTCGACAGTACCTTCAATATAATCGACTATTTTACCTTCTTTAACAAAAACGACAGTTGGATAATAAAGCCTTTTTATACTTTCATCTTCTAAACCCTCATAAACTGCAGCTTTGTCACCTAATTTTTCAAGCAACTTATTATAATTAAATGTTCCTTCTTTTTCAGTTATGACTTTTCCATCTTTTAATATTTTAATATCACGATCATCGTTATTATTTAAATAATAAATTTGCTCAATAGCTGTTTCTTCAGCTGCTTCTAATAAAACCGGAGCCGCATTACGACACCAAGGACATTCAGGAAAACCAAAATAAATAACACCCGTCCCGTCCAACACATCAAATATTTGATCATAATCAGCATATACTATTTTATTATCATTTGAAATATTCACATCCATATAAGTAGAACCATTTTCAGCTTTTTGACCATTTAATGCTTCATATTCTAATTTAAACCGAGTAGCCATACTCTCAGGTTTCAAAAAAAACAATGGAAATTATTGCAATTACAAAAACTACCAAACATAAAACAATTTTCAAACTACTTTTCATGTCAACCACTACTTTCTCACCTATTTCTTTTAATAATATTTATAATTTCATCAATAACATCCAAATTATCTTTCTTAATTTCATCAGCTACACAAGTACGCATATGATTTTCTAAGATGTTATTATATAAACTTCTTAAAGCCTTCTCAGCCGAACTTATCTGAATTAAAATATCACTACAATATCTATCTTCATCAACCATACCAAAAATTCCTCTTATTTGACCTTCGATTATTGAAAGTCTTTTTAATATTTTCTTCTTGTCATCAGCATTTTTATACTTTATACTATGACTATTTTTTCTATCCTTCTTTTGCATATTATCACCATTATTAGTATATACCCCCTAGGAGTATCTGTCAATAAAATGAATTTTAACTGAACCACCTTTAAAAGTCCAATTAATTTATCAATAATTATAAACAACCAATTTAAATTAATATAGTTGTATCAGACAATTCATATCAAAAATGGAGCCTTCCGGCTCCTTCAGGGGGTCAAATAAAATCAGTTATGCAAGTTTATAAATATTATATAAATTCTTACAAAATAAGGCTTTTATTTATATTCACTTTTAACTATATAATGACTATTTTTAATATTTTGGGTACCTAACTGGGTACCTAATTTTTTGTGAGAACTTTTGGGCGCCTAAAATTTAAAACTAATTATAAAAATACTTTTTTACTATTAATACTTAAAAAAGGAATTGTGAGCTTTCTGGATTTAAATAAATATAGCAATATAAATTTTAAATATTTACGCGCATAATTATTCATTCATAGAGTATTTATAAATAAGTTTGTTAATATAAGATAATATCTAAAAAGTAAAAGCCAGGATTTTTTTCCTAGCCTTTTTTTATTAAATATTCAACGATTTTATAAAATTCAGTATTGGGATTTGCTTCAACTGTTCCTATTCTCCGATTATTATCTAATTGATATTTTTCTAGTTTTTTTGCACGTTCTATGGCTTTATCTAAATTTTTGATGATATCAGGATATATATTAACGTTTTTTTCATATTTGGGATAAAATTTTTTTAATCTTTTTATTACTTCTTCATTACTCATATTTGATGTTGTATAATCATAATGTAATAAGAACCAAAGTTCAACGCATGGCGAAGATGTAATAATTTTTATATTATTTTTCTTTGCTAATTGAATTGCTTCATTAATTATTTTATTTTTATCTGGATTAGTATCTGTATCAAATATGCAATACGCCATATCATCATCTTGTAAATCTAATCCCATATTCTCTATTTGTTTAATTAGCATTTGAACTAAGTTTAATGGATCTGTATTATTTCCTTTAGCATATGAAATATTATATGATTTTGTACCATCTTCAAAATTGCTAAAATAGGTCTTCTCAGTTTTGTTTTTTCCTTCTAATGCTATTAATATTTTACTTTTTTGCTTTCTGATTTTTCTTACTCTATCGCTACTAATTCTTCTATTTTGTTCTATTCTTCTTCCCATAAATTAAAATCGTTTTTAATAAAAGGAACTGCTCCGTATCTACCAAGCATATATCCTCTTTCAACGTTCTCCGTTTTTCTTACAGAAAAATCACTCAAAGGATATAAATCACTTATTCCATTATTATCGTCTTTTTCTGTAAACCATATTTGATCTCTTCTTAAAATATTTAACTTTAACAAATTAGTATCGTGAGTATTAAAAATTAATTGTGCTCCATTTTTATTTATATCAGAGTCATTAAACATTTGAACAATCATTTCAACCAAATATGGATGTAGACTTTTATCTAATTCATCAACTACTACAACTCTTTTATTATTTAATGCAGCCATAATAAATGGAATAAAGCAAAAAATAATTTGAGTTCCCATTGATTCTTCTTCATATGATAATTCAACGTCTGAATTTTTATGTTTAAATAAAGCAGTAAACACTTTGGGTTTTTCCTTCAGATTCATACCGACTTTAATAAAGTCAGGTATTGCTGCTAACACATCATCAGGAACATCTGTTTCTAATACTTTATAATCTTCTATATTAAAATCTGCTTTTTTTAAGAAATCTAATGCAAAGTCTTTTAACTCTTTATTATTTTTTAAATATTCTCTTAACGCTAAATCTCTAAGTCCACTTAGGTTATTAAACGTATTAATATCCGAACTCAAAAATTTATATGGGATTTTTGTTTTTTCATAATTCCAATTTGTTGCAGTAGCTATAAAAAACTTATTATGTGCATTTTTACTTGCTATATCATTTAATATTCTTTCATCTTTTTGTGGAAAAGAATATTGATTAGTTTTTGTCCTATCAAAAATTTTTGTTTCTCTTCCGTTTGGGTAATAATATAAATATTCTTCATATATTTTATTTGTATCTGCTACAAATCCGTAAACATATCTTACATCATCAACAATAAATTTGATTTCAAATTCACTTGGCATATTAATTGTATCTTCGTTAAATTTAAACGGATATATTGGAAGCTTTGCATTTATATTTACATTATTTGAACTTCGCAACATAGATATTACCAAAGTAAGAATTCTAAATAAATTAGTTTTTCCAGATGCATTGGCGCCATATATTGCCGCCGTTTTTAAGATCTTTCGGCCATTAGATATGATATAATTTTCATCTAATCCACTTGTAGAATTCGCAAACATACTAAAAGTAACTTTATCTTTAAATGATAAAAAATTTGCAATACTAAACTCCAAAATCATATAATTCCCTCCTTTTCTAATAATAGTATATGCTGATTTTAGTATAATAGCAATACTTTTATGTAATTTATTTTTATTTTTTGCGCTTTCTTTGCAAAAAATGCGTTTATTTTATTGAATTCTGCCTTTTATATGATATAATGTGTATGAGGGGATAAAAAAAGAAGCTCTGCAAAGCTTCTCCCTCATGTGTAAGATTACACAAAGGATCCTAGTCCTCATTAAGATTATACCATATTTTTATAATCATGAAGTATTTTCTTTCTTGAGGACTGTAAAGTCATTAAAAAAGAAAGGAGTGATACATGATGCCAAAAGTAAAAGTCATCAAAGAGACAAATACCGGAAAAAATATAGTATTTCAAAATACTGGAAATCACGAAAAGATGACCCTAAATCAATTCATCAATAGAATTGAAAGTGGGAAGTCTGTTTATAGTGATAGATATTATATCAAACATGATAGTAGTGGTAAAACACCAGTGTCTAAACCAAACAGAAACAAAAAAGACAACATTGAGTAATAAATAAATCTGTAATCTTACAAATTAACGGAGTGTGTACAGAAATCTGTGTAAATGAAAAATTTCCACGATTAAGGTAAGCAGATGTGCTTATCTTTTTAATTAC
>CALVIJ010000028.1 GCA_944329505.1 uncultured Bacilli bacterium
CTTTCTTACACCACCATAATCATTCCAACTTGAAGTCCCAAATTGGGACTTCAAATTCAAAAACTCATTTTTAGTTAATTGAAAATAGAAATCTTTAGGAAATCTATCTATATTTCTTTTTACAGCTTGATTAATCGTTTTAGTACCATTCGCACATTCATAAAGCATAGCCAAATCACTGTCTAACATCACCTGTACCCCGCGAACTTCATAAATCAAATTTTCTATATTTACCTCATCTTTAACTATAGTATTATTCATATCATCACCTATATATAACATACGACAAAAAAATAAACATTTCCTTTAAAAATCATTAAATAAAATATTACTGTTAAAAAAAATAACCAGATAACTCTGATTATTTTTCATTTATAATTCTTTTACTTGTCATATATGTAACTAAGAAATATCCTCCATATATTAATACAATAAGTAAAGCTGTAGTTAAAATAGAACTAATATTAGCTGTCACACTCATACTTTCCATAATTATATTCGCACACATAATACCAAATATCGAATGAATAATAGCTATCAAAAGTGGGAACATAAAGAATATGAAAATCTGAGTAAATAAAGCTCTATTTAAACGTCTGTCATCCACACCAATACGTCTTAACATCTGATATTTTTCCTTATTATCACTACTATCAGATAATTCTTTTAAAGCAAGTATTGCCGCAGAAGAAATTAAAAATATAACTCCCAAATATAAGCCGATAAATATCATAATAGCTCTAAGACCAGTACTAGCTGTATAAATATCTATTTTAGTATCTGCAACTGCTCCATGAGAATTCATCTCATCCATATATTTCATTAAATTCTCTTCTGCTTTATTCTTATCACCTTTATAATTGCCAGCCAAATAACTTCTAACAAATTCACTTGAATTAATATCTATATTATCAGGAACAACAACAATACCAGCATTAGCTTTATTACCACTCATACTGAGTAATCCCTCTTTGCACTCATCATGCTTATTATGATATTTCTTATCGCCAATCTTAATGGTTACGCCTTTTTCCAAAGCTTTGTTTTCAAACTCAACCATTTGGGCATAATCTGCGACCATCATAAACTCATCATCATTTAAAGTAAAAGTATCCCTTCCATAAAATGAAGCAAATTTATTATAAACAGATACTTTCATAACTGGAAGAAAATTATCAACCATTAAATAAGGATACTCTTTTAAAACATCATCTAATATTGGTTCAACTAAAGTCCCAACAGTCACACTTTCAAATCCATAAGTATTACCTTCGACATATCCACTAAAGTTATCTATACTATAACCTACTTTATCTAAAACATCTTCCTTAATACTATCAGTGTCCTCCGCATAAGAAGTAATAAAAACATCCGCAGGCGTTCCATAAACCAAATCCTTTTTCAAACTGAGATTGATACTCCAAGCTGATGAAAATATTGTAATTGTAAAGAACAAAAGTAAACAAATAATACTCATTGAAAATACTGTTGTATTAACCTTACTGTTTATCTGTCTTAAAGTAAATATATTTAAACCTTTCAAATATAATTTCTTATTACTTTGAACTAATTTCAAAATAAATCCTGACATAGAGAAGAATAACAAAAATGTTCCAATAATTCCAAGTAATATACTTAAACCAAATAAATCTAAACTATCAAGTCTATTAGTAGCTAAATAATAAGCATAACTTAAAATACCCACTGCAATAATAAATAATATTACAGAAATAGTTAAATTACGTGTCTTAACCTTTTCACCTTTCTTAGATGCTGTAAGTAAATCGATTAATTTATATTTTGTAACCGCAAACACATTAAATACCATAACAATTAAATAAATAATCGCATAATAAATTACTGTCTTTACCATTGCTGCTTCAGAAAATACAAACTCAAACCTCGACATATCAGCCTCGAATAATTTAGCCACCACAACACTCATAAATTGTGAAGCTATAACTCCAAGACCTAAACCAACTACAAGTGAAATAAGTCCAATGATTAATGTTTCCATTAAAAGAATTTTAGAAACTTGCCTTTTTCCCATACCTAAAGTTAGATATATACCAAATTCCTTTTTTCTTCTCTTAATCAAAAACCTACTCGCATAAATAATCAAAAATCCTAATATAATTGCCACTAACACCGAAACCCCACTAAGAAGTTCATTCATTAGTGAAATGATTGCTTTCTCACTTGCTGTAAGTTGTAACATAGCTTCCTGACTATCTAACGCATTAAAAACATAAAAGATAGCCACGCCAAGCACTAAAGTTAAAAAATAAATCGCATAATCCTTAAAACTTTTCTTGATGTTTTTCAAAGACAACTTAAAGAGCATCATTCATATCCCCTCCAAGTAATGTCACAACATCGATAATTCTATCAAAGAACTCTTTTCTTGAATCTTCTCCTCTAACAAGTTCATTAAATATCTTACCATCTTTAATAAAATATATCTTAGAAGAATAACTAGCCGTAAACGCATCGTGAGTAACCATTAAAATAGTTGCCTTTAATTCTTTATTTAATTCACCTAACTTCTCTAGTAACATTCTACTACTTTTACTATCCAAAGCTCCAGTCGGCTCATCAGCTAAAATTAACTTTGGATTTGTAATAATAGCTCTAGCTGATGCCACTCTCTGCTTTTCACCACCACTCATTTGATAAGGATACTTATTCAAAACATGAGTAATATTAAGTGTTTTAGCTACCTCTTTAATTCTTTCATCAATCTCTTTAGGCTTTTTATTTTGAATAGTTAAAGCAAGTGCGATATTCTCATAACCAGTTAAAGTATCAAGTAAATTAAAATCTTGGAAGATAAAACCTAAATCCTCTCTTCTAAACTTATTTAACTTATCACCTTTAAGCTCAGTTACATCAGTCCCACTAATTAAAATATGACCAGAAGTAACTTTATCGATTGTCGAAATGCAGTTTAGTAAAGTTGTCTTACCAGAGCCTGAAGCTCCCATAATTCCAACAAATTCACCTTCTTCGACGTCAAATGAAATATTATCGATAGCTTTCGTTAAATTAAAGCGATTGCCATAATATTTCTCGACATTAGAAACTTTTAAAATTTTATCCATTTTTCTCACCTCTGCCACTAATTATACGCACATAATTATTTTATAACAATTTATTAATCTTACAAATCCTTACACTTTTGTAAGAAAAAAACTCCCTAAAGAGCCTCATAATATTCTAAACCTTTAGAAGTAACTGTATACTCCTTACCATCTTTCTCAATTAACTTATACTCTATTAACTTATCAAAAGCATTTATCCAAAGATTATTAACTTCCTCACTTGAGTCTAACTTAACTTCATAATCTCCAGCCACAATCTTCTTTTTATTTTTAGAAAGTCCACTACCACTCACAATTGCCTCTTCAAGCAAAATCTGACTTTTCTCATTTAACTTCACTTGTTTATCTATATTATCAAAAGAAAATACAAAATCCATATCATCAAATTTGAATGTTAAAGGATCATTCTCATTTCTATCACTTTTAACTTTTAAACCCATAATATCACTCTCCTATTATTTTATCTGTAAATGAACCAACTGGAAATATAATTCTAACAGTTGTACCCTCATCCTCAGTACTATCAATCAAAACATTATTTCCTAAAGCTAAACATAACTTCTTAACTAAATAAAGTCCCATACCTGTCGAATTATACTTACTTCTACCATTTTCTCCGGTAAATCCCTTTTCAAAAACTCTTGGTAAATCCTTAGAACTAATACCAATACCATTATCATTAATAATTAAACTAATACTTTCCTTATCAGAAACAGTATATATCTCAATCAAAGGATTATTCTCCATATACTTTATACTATTAACCACAACCTGATTAATAATAAACTCCATCCATTTACTATCCGTTCTAACAAAAACATCCAAATCATGCATATCCAAACGAATATTTTTATCTAAAAAACTATTTTTATTACGAATAATCACCTTATTCACAATATCGTTCAACTTACAAGTCTTTATCAAATAATCTTTCTCCGGCATCTGACTTCTCGCATAAAATAAAATCATCTCGATAAAACCATCTATCTTTTTAGCCTCTTCATTAATACTATTTGTAACTTGATTTTTATTATTCTCTGTAATTAAATTAATTGCCGCAAGCGGTGTCTTAATTTCATGAACCCAAAGCTCCATAAATTCCTGAAAATCCGCTTGCCTAAATTTATACTTGTTAATCTCTTCTATTTTATACTTATTCGTCTCTCTTAATACATCGAGTAAAATCTTACCCTCAGTAAAATAAACCTCACCCATTGCCTCATGAATTAAAGTCTTATTATCTATATTATTTAAAATATTATAAAGTTTATCATAAAAACTCTTCTTCTGATAAAACTTATAAAAAAACATAAATGAACCTAAAACAACAAGTAAAAATACAATCATTATAATTCCTGTGTGATAAACCCTAAACACCATTAAAATTAAAGTGATTAATGTAACTACCGCACAGTAAACAAAAATCAAAGGAATTCTCTCTTTTAAATAATCTTTAAATTTCATAATATGATATAACCCCATCCTCTTCTAGTTTCAATCACATCACTAAAACCTAATTCCTCTAATTTCTTTCGTAATCTTGTAATATTTACAGTAAGTGTATTATCATCGACAAACATTTCACTATCCCATAAATAACTCATCAAATCATCACGTGAAACAACCTTACCTCTATTTTCTAAAAGATAATATAAAATAGAAAGTTCATTTTTCGTAAGTAAAACATTTTCCCCATTATACTCTATCACACCTTTAGATAAATTAACTTTCATTCCTTTATAATCTAAAACATGACTAACCTCCGGTTTACTTCGCTTTAAAACTGCTTCAATATGAGCCAAAAGTATTTGTAAATTATAAGGCTTAGTTATAAAATCATCTGCCCCATAATTCATACATATTAATTCATCCATTTCACTATTTCTACTTGTCACAATAATGATAGGTGTTTTCTTCTCTTTTCTAATATCCTTACATAAATGCATGCCATTAACCCCAGGAATATTAATATCCATTAAAATTAAATCCGCATCCATTCCTAAAATATCCTCTAATGTATTTTCAAAACTATTAATAGTCAAAACTTCATAACCATTATTTTTCAAAAAACTAAAAAGTTCTTCTCTAATCTTAATTTCATCTTCAACAATAAGTATCTTCTGCATGATATATCACCTTTTTAATTATAACAAAAAAAGGACTTATCATAAAGCCCAATAAAATTTATTATATAAACATTCAAAAAGCAGCGGTGAGAACTGCTTAGTGAGTATAGTTTAGAAAATAATATTTAATGAGTCATATATCACATCCTTTTTGAGCTTTTCTCAAGCTCTGTAATAATCATACCAATTACTTATGGAAATAATTTGATAGAATTGTGTTAAATTATGGTATCTGAAACAGATACCATTTTTTATATAACTATATTACTCTATGAATCTCACTAATACATCTCAGCATAAAAGAAAAAGCTAGAGTAAGTTCTAGCTAAATCTTTTTAAGTGTACCTTTTTTAAGCATATTAAGTAATTTAATATTTTGTAAAGCTGTTCCTTTATAGTTATTAATACCGTTTGCGACTGCAATTCTTTTTCTATTTACAAAACTTGAATCAACACCTATTGATTTTAACCCATCGACAAAAGATAATCCTTTATAATCAGTTTCATAATAAGTAGCACCTAAACTGCCACCCTTTAAAACCTTAAGTAAATTATCATTTTGTGAAGCACTTCCAGTATAAGTATCAGTAAATCCTGCTTCTGCATATAAATTTTTACGACTATCAAACGAACTGTCATAACCGACTGATTTCAAGCCATCAACAATCGAAGTACCATTATATCCACTTAAATCTGGCAACTCTCCTCTATCTTCAGAATCATCTACATCATCACCACGATTATCAAAAATATTTCTATAAAGTATATCCATATCGACATTACCACTTATTCCATTTACCTTACCAGAAGAAGTATATTGCCACATATCATATTTACCTCTATAAGTATTGGTATCATTATATTGAGCTACCCAAATCGTATATTTTTCTTGTAATTTTTCATAATCTAAATAAGTTGTAAAGAAATATTTATTCGTATAAACCCCAGCCCAATAACCAGCTTTCTCTATCTCGTCACAAAAAGCTTCACACATACTAGTTAATGTATTTTTCCCCAAATTAATCTGCGACTTATCTTCTATATCATAATATACAGGTAAATTAAGTTCGCGTCCATTAAGCCATTTTAAAGTAACTTCCGCCTCTTTTTTCGCATCAGCCACACTCTTCGCATAAGAATATAAATATACACCCACCGGTATACCTACACCTTTAAATCCACTATAATTTTCTTCAAACCTTTCATCCTTTTGATTTTCATACTGACCATAACCAATACGGATAATTACAAACTGGACTCCTGCATCCTTAACCTTTTTAAAATTAATATTTCCTTGGTATTTAGATACATCTATTCCCCTATATTCCATTTATCATACCTCCTATTTTTATATATGAATATAAAAATAAAAAGAAACAACAAAAAACCACAAATACTATTTATTCATAGCTCTTTGTGGTAATAACATTTTAACTTTCTTAGATACTTTATATTCTATAGTTTTATCATCATTTAAAGAAACAAAAGCATGATCTCCATCGTGATTAAAACCAAGTCTTGGCTCTCCGTTTTCAAAAACAACATTAAAATAATCTGTTTGAAAAGTATCTATATATTTATCATATTTATAAATATCAAAATTTTCTCCATCCTTATAAAGTAATTCTGATATTGCTTTTAAAGTACTTTTACCAGGTAAACCTCTAAGTATTGTGACTTCAAATATTCCATCATTTATTTTAGCATCTGGAAATAATTTAAATCCAGCAAACGTCTTAGTGTTAGAAACAAGCATTGTTAAAGCTGAAGTAATTCTTCTTTCTCCACCAACTTCATAACTTATTTTTAAAGGTTTATGAAAAACATCAGGTAAACAAGAAAGGCCAATTAATCCAGAAAACATATAATATCCCATTTTACCAAAAGTCTTTTTAAAACTTTTTGGAGTCTCATATGTCAAATTAGTAAACGTCCCGCAGCACGAAACATAAGAAAAAGGAACATCATTTGCTGTAATCATATCAACTGGTACTACCAAACATTTATTTAAATTTTCATAAAGTTTAACCGAAGAATAAACCGAACCTTGATATAGTCCTAGATTATCAGCTGTATCATTAGCTGTACCTGTCGCAATATGTGCATAATTAGCTTTCTGCTGGGTGGCCCCAAAAGCCCTAAAAGCTTCCCCTAAAGTTCCATCACCCCCCATAGTAAAAACTAAATCACTATTTTCATTTGCCTCTTTCATAAGTTCTATTGCATGACCAGGATATTTACTCTCCAAATTATCAACCTCAATATCTTGATGTTCTAAAGTCATATCCATACCTCTTAAAACTTCATCGTTCATTCCTGTCGCATTTGGATTATATATTATAGTTGCTTTCATTCACTGTCACCTCATAGAAAAAGATTATACATCAAAATGTCTAAATTGACAAATCAACATATAACCTAAAAACGAGCATATTCATTTGTATTATAAAGTGTGCCATCTATTTCGATAAAAATACTATACTTACCAATCAAACCAGCTTTATTGATATATTTAGTAGCAGTAATATTTTCATCATCGCTAGATTCATTACCCAAATCAACACAAAGTGCGGTATAAGGTGTCTTACTAACTCTCATAGAATAAATATTTTTCATCATATCTTTATATAAAACTACATTGACAGGTGTACCTTTTTTAAATATTCCAGTCACTACTAATCTATCTTTTTCCTGAGTGATTTCAATTTTGTGACTTTTATATTCATCATCTATCTCTTTACCATTTACCATAAATGAAAATTTCTGATCATCTATTTCAGTTACCCCGAGTGTCCCAAGTTCTTTCGCTTTTCCTAAAGTAAATTTACCATCACCATATAAACTCATCTTTTCTACTCGGTAATTATTCGTTGGTAAAACCATTTCAAATATAACTTTAACATCTAAAATCTCGACCGTATCACTAACTAATGTATCAGATTCAGCCACACCAGCTGGCTTATTTTGAATAACCCCATTCTTATAAGAAATACCACCCGAATGAACAATATAATGATTATCACCGATATAATCTACATCGGAAATATAAGGAGAATAAAACTCATTACCACGTTCTTTTCCATACTCCCATACTTCTTCAGCAGTCATATCCTCTGTATCAATTTTATAAATAACACCTCTAGAATAACTATTTTCAGCAGAAACATATTCATCTTTATTTTTAGATTTATTATTACCATTATCAAACACAAATACATTTCCATTAGGTAAAATCATTGCAGCATGTTGAGCCCATTGCCATTCAGTATCACCAAGCGGTTTAAAGAAATACTTTTGATATTCTTCGCTCCAGTTAGTACTGTCACCCAAAATCCAGTTTAACTCACCACTATCATAATTTATATTGATAACTGCATCTTGATGACGTCCAGATAACGTAATCGAATTAGTTTTCTTATCATACCAAACAGAATTGTTGTGAAACCAATCATACTCTATCCAGTCTTCACCTTTACCATCTTCCATTTTTAAAATATCTTTCAAATCAAATGTTTTAACAATATTTCCCGTATCTCTATCAAGTTCTACCACATAATCTTCGACAGTTCCATATTCATTATCAAAATCATCAGAAGCAATTAATAAATTACCATTTTCCATTTCAAAATAATCATGATGATATCCACCAGGTAAACTATATTCAGTATATACCTTACCAAGCATATCCATCTCATATAAACCAGTCGAATAATATGGAGTATTAACTAACCTCTCTGTACTCAAAAGTAAATGTCCATTTTTAAGTCGATTAACTTCCCATATAGCTCTTTCATCTAAATACCATCTAACATCTCCATTAACATCATAAGCACATGTATAACCTCGAGATGATGGTGTAAAGAAATATAAATCATTTGTAAGTTTACTTTCATCTTTTGTAACCTTAGTTGGTAAAATAATATCATTAGGAAGTTCATCTGTCTTTATTTTTAAAGTCTTCTCTTTATCACCAATACTTATTACAACTTCATTTTCTACTCCAGCATATAACCCATAAATAGGTAAATAATGAACCTTACCCTCATCAAATGTATGAGTATAAGTAGAAAGTTCATCCTTTCCTTTTATCGTAACACTAGCTTTCTCCTCTTGCTTAGTCTCAAAAATTACTAATGCGGTAAGTGGTGAATTACCATAAGGATTTAAAATCACATTAGGATTTTCTAAAGTATAACCCTCACTTTCAAAAGTATCTTCTACATTAGCT
>CALVIJ010000029.1 GCA_944329505.1 uncultured Bacilli bacterium
CATTGTTTTTCTTTGATTTTCTTTGCTTTATACAATTCTTTACACTATTATTTATCTTTTTTTAAGCGATTGCCATAGAAAACGCCAATTAAGACGTTTTAATTATTAAAGAAATCATCATTTGCTTTAACAACTTCTTCTATTTCTTTATTGTTTTTTGTTTCTTTGTTTTGATTGCTTGCTGAAGAGTTTGTGTTTAATTTACCATATTTTCTAACACCAAATATTATGGTTGCTACAAATGCTCCGGCAAATACTGCACCTAATATTATTTGCATTACACTAGGCAATGATAATATGATTGTCGTTCTATTAATTTGGATTGTAAGTGTACAAGATAAAACAAGTAGAGCTACTAAGCCATATCCTGCATCTTTATTAAAAGTCAGTTTACCTAATAAATATATATTAGCAAATGGTATCCAAGCCATAACACTTGGTTCTCCATAGACCTTTTTACTAAAACGGCTTAAGAACATAGCTAAAGCAATATAGCAAATAACAAATATTACAATTAAAACAATTATAAAAAAATACAAAAAACCATTTAAATCGTTCATTTTAATCCTCCCCTATTATTCTATACAATATTATTGTACCATAAAATAAAGATAATTAACATAAAAATTAATTATCTTTTGAAATTTCAAAGTAAAAAATTGAACCTTTATTAGAACTGGTAACACCATATTTATAATTATGCATTTGTAAAATATTTTTAACAATTGACAAGCCTAATCCAGTACCAAAGTTATTTCTTTTATGTTTTTTATCACTGTGGTAATACTTGTCCCAAATATGTTTTAGATCTTCTTTTTTAATTCCTTTTCCGGTATCTTTTATTTCAATGATATATTTATATTTTTCTTCTTTTATCTCTATATATACTTTTTTGTCATTACCGGTATAGTTGATAGCATTATTTATTAGATTATATACTACTTGATATATTCGTTTATAATCAGCCTTTATAATTACTTTTTCAGGATGACTAAAGATAAAATGATAGTGTTCCTGTTCAGATAATATCTTAAATCTTTTTATAACTTCGTCGATTAATTTTATTAAATCTATTTTTTCTATATTTAAACTTAGATTTTCTGATTGAGCGGCAGATAAATCTAAGATATCGTTAACTAATAGTGTTAAGCGATCTGTTTCTTCGATAATTGTATTTAAGTTTTCTTCTCTTTTTTCTTTGTTGTCGTAAGTTATATCACGAACCATTTCAGCATAAGCTTTAATCATGGTTAATGGGGTTTTTAAATCATGACTTACATTTGCCATTAAGTCTCGCTTTAAGCTTTCGGTTTTAAATAGCTCATCTTTAGCATAGTTTAAAGATTCTGCAAGTTCATTTATTTCATAAATATCACTAGGGGTAGTAAAATCTGCACTAAAGTTGCCATCAGCAAGTTTTTTGGCTTCATCACTAATTTTACTAATAGGTTTAGATAATTTTCTAGAAATAAAGTAGCCAATAATTAATGAAAGAACAAGAACAATAATAGTTGTTATAATAAACTGATTGCTTAAAATTGTTATAGTAGAATCAAGGGGTTCTAATGAGGCATTTATAAAGGCATAAATGTCATTGTCCAATTTTAAAGCATAAATCAAAGTTTCATTTTTAAACTTATCGTTAATTAAAGTATAGTGTTGCTCTAAGCGATTGCTATTAATAAAATCTTGTTTAACTTTAAAATTACGATTACCAAACTCCATACAACCTTTATTTACAGTTGTTGCAAAATAAGAATCTTCACCATATATTTCGATACATATATCTCTTCTTTCAGCAATATCTTCAATAGCTTGACTATCTAAATTTACTGTTTCTCTTAACTCAGTAGCAGCCTTATCTAGCTCTCCAGTTTTATAAGCTTTATAATAACTACCTAAAAAGACAATTTGGAAAAGCCATAAAAAACATAAAATAAAGATTGAAAAAGCTATCAAGAAAAGCCATATATTTATCTTTAAACTATTGGTTTTAATATTTTTAAACTGTAATTTAAGTTTTTCAAAAAAATTTTTAATATTATTCACCATCTTGAACCACAAACTTATAACCTACACCTCTAACAGTAGTAATTAAGTCACGATAAGGTCCTAAATTATTTCTAAGCATTTTTACATGTGTATCAATTGTACGATCATCCCCAAAGAAATCATATCCCCAAATTTTATTTAAAAGTTGATTTCTAGATAAAGCAATATTCTCGTTAGCAACAAAATAGCAAAGTAACTCATATTCTTTTAAAGTTAATTTGATTTCTTTACCATCAATATAAACCGCATGCCCAGGATAATCTATTTTTAAACCTTTATATTCATAACTGTCAGGGGTCATTTTACCACTACGTTTTAAAATGGCTTTAATACGAGCTAAAAGTTCTTTGGGGCTAAAAGGCTTAGTTAAATAATCATCAGTTCCTAAATCAAAACCTCTAAGTTTATCATACTCTTCATTTCGTGCTGAAAGAATAATAACAGGTGTATTTTGTATTTTCTTTACTTCTTCTAAAAAAGTCATACCATCCATCTTAGGCATCATAATATCTAAAACGATTAAATCCACTTTTTCCTTTTTAACAATGTCTAAGGCTTCTAATCCGTTTTCTGCCTCTAATGTTTCATAATTTTCTGTTTCAGCATATGTTTTAATTACATCTCTAATTAATTTTTCATCATCTACTATTAATAACCGCATAACATCATCTCCAATATTAATAATATAACTTTTATGTGAATTTTTCGTGAAAGAAAAAAAGCTTTAAGCAGCTTTTTGATATTTTTTTCTAGTTTTGCATAAAACTTTAACCATGTTGTCTTGTTGCATTGCTCCTATTAATTCGTTTTCTTTACCTTTAATAACTCTTATTTTGCTTTGGGGTTTAGTGACTTGAATAGGTATCATTCTAATTAATTTAAAATTTAAATTTTCTTCACCTTTTTTATCTAAGAATATATTGGCTAAATGTTCAATACTAATAGTGTTTTCAGCAATAAATTCATCTAAGTCTTTATATTCATCCAATGATAAATGTTCTAAATTATTGGCATATCCATATATTTTTTGTATATATTCTAAATCTAAAACATCATTTTCTTCATTATATGTATTAAGTGCTTCTCTTATATTTTTTAAATAAGTTAACTTATTCTTTTGCACGTTATCACTCCCTTTAAGACGTATTTAATTATATCTCTAAATGGGTATGTTTGTCAAGTTTTGTCAAATTTTTACTTTTGATTAGTAAGTCTCTTGACAAGCTGTTTTTCATGGGTATTATCTATTGTTTTAGGAGGTTTCTGATTCCTTTCGTATATTTTTAATATTTTTTGTTTTAATTTAATATAATCGGAAATGGTAAAATCTTTTAAGTACATGAATCTATCCATATCGACAATTATGTCTATAGCTTCTTCTAAAGACATGCTTTTTAATAGTTCACCAATTAAACCAAAAATATCGGCATTAAAATAATCTTCTACCATATTTTCTTTATTTTTATAAAATAACTCTATCAATTCAGCAAGTTTTTGTAAGTAGGTATACGAAGTACTGCTTGTGTTAAAGAAGCGATTGTTTAAAAGTTCGGTGTATCCCTCATTTAATCCTTCTCCAAATTCACCGCCCTCTTTTAAGGATACACGAAAACCAGATGAATCATATGAAAAATCTGAAGATGCAGAATGTAATAGTTCATGATGTAATGTAGAGTGGTCTTTTTTATCATGATATATTTCAATTGTTTTGGACACACCATCATAAGTTCCAGCGGTTATAC
The DNA here is from genome assembly GCA_944329505.1 of uncultured Bacilli bacterium. Taxonomy (GTDB): domain Bacteria; phylum Bacillota_I; class Bacilli_A; order RF39; family UBA660; genus Coprosoma. The sequence goes on from CALVIJ010000029.1 coordinate 3,795, forward strand.
CCCCGTTTTTAGTTTCGGCGTTTTTTAATGGATAATATTTTATTTTTATAAATGGGGCATTTTTCATGAAGTTGCGTAGATTTTCTATTTTGACATTTTGAAGCAATGTATTTGCGAATATATATAATTGTTCGTTTTCAGTTTTTAATTTTTCGGTAATTTGCATAAAACGTTCAGCCTCTTCTTTTGTTAGACTAGCATATAGAGGTGTATTTAAATCAATATCTTTTAGCATCTGTAAGCTTTTATTTAAAACAAGCTTTTTATTTTGTAAGTTTTGCTTTATCGTTTTAATATTTTCTTTTTTACTTTTATTATATGTGTTTAATTCTTTTAAACTATGGTATAAATAGAAACAATCAAAGAATCCTAATAAAACTATAACTATATTGATAATAATTGTTGTCATTTGTAATCAGTCCTTTTGGAGGTTATTATATTATTAATTTAATTATTTGTAAAGAAAAAAGTAGGTTTTACCCTACTGTTCGAATTGTGAGTTATAAAGTGTTGCATAGAAACCATTTTGTTTCATTAATTCTTCGTGGTTTCCTTGTTCAATGATGTTTCCGTCTTTCATAACTAAGATTAAATCAGCGTTTTTAATAGTTGATAATCTATGAGCAATAATAAATGAAGTTTTTCCCTCAGTTAGTTTATCCATTGCAGTTTGAACTAATTCTTCAGTTCTAGTGTCGACGTTTGAAGTTGCTTCATCTAAGATTAAGAATGGTGTTTCTTTAATCATACCTCTAGCGATTGTTAGTAATTGCCTTTGACCTGCAGATACACTTTCATTATCAGATAATACGGTATCATATCCTTTAGATAAGGTTCTGATAAAGTGATCTAAGCCAACTTCTTTACAAACTTCTTTAACTTGTTCGTCAGATATATTATTACGGTTATATATAATGTTATCTTTAATGCTTCCTTCAAATAACCAAGTGTCTTGTAAAACCATAGTGAATAATTCGTGGATGTTTTCTCTTGTTAATTCTTTAGTAGAAACCCCATCTATTTTGATGTCACCCGAATTAATGTCATAGAATTTCATAAGTAAATTAACCATAGTTGTTTTACCGGCTCCCGTAGGACCTACGATAGCTACTTTTTGACCTGGTTTAGCATGAGCTGTGAAGTCTTTGATTGTTGGGTGATCATTACCATCGTATGTAAATACTACGTCTTCGAAATCGATATAACCTTTAACATCTTTTCTTTCTAGGTGTTTAGTTATATTTTCTTGACTACTCATTTCAGGCTCGTCGACAAAGTCAAATATTCTTTCACTAGCGGCAGCTGTAGATTGTAATGAAGTCATAGCTTGAGCGATTTGTGATAGGGGGTTTGTGAATAATCTGACATAAGTCATAAAGGCAACAATGACACCAAATGATATTTGACCATTCATCGTAAGCATAGCACCAACAATACAAACGGCAACGTAACCAAAGTTACCGATAAAGGCCATGATTGGTTGCATTAAACCTGATAAGAATTGACTCTTCTTATTACTTTGACAAACTTTATCATTATATTCATCAAATTTTTGACTGGCTTCTTCTTTACCATTATAAGTTTTAACGACGTTTAAACCAGAATATATCTCTTCAATATGTCCATTTAAATTACCTAGTTCTGTTTGTCTTTGCATGAAGTATTTTTGTGATTTTTTAAGGATAACTGACATACCAACAAATCCAATTAAACTTGAAAGGATTGCGGTAAGAGCTAGAATCCAGTTAGTGACAAACATCATGATAATACTACCTATAAATAAGGTTACACTACTAACTAAAGATGCGAGTGATTGGTTCATTGATTGAGCAATCATGTCGACATCGTTAGTGATTCTGGATAAAATATCTCCAACTTGATGTTTATCAAAATATTTAAGTGGTAATTTATTTATTTTAATTGATATTCTACTTCTTAAGTTATTCGCAAATTTGTTTGCTACATTAGTCATACAAATAGATTGAATATAAATAAATAACGCACTTGCTAGATACATACATACAAGTAGTAAAGTAATACCTTTAATTTTATCCATGTTCATTACTGGTTCAATCACTTCTCTAATTGATTTAGGTAATGTATCTAATGTTTTATATATTTCATTTTCATCAGCATCTTTATCTAAGGTAGATAAAGTTTTTAAATATTTATATTGATCTTCTGGTGATATTTTAACACCATCGATAGTTATTTCAGTGAAGAAGACATTTTGTAAATTTTTAGATAAGTTGATATTTTTAGGATCTTCACTCATTTTAATAAGATTTAGTTTATCTTCAGTTGTGATAGTTTTTCCATTATATTCTGTTTCTGTAAATATTTTTTCTAAGATACTTTTAGGTAAACTAGCTAATTCACTAAAAGCTTCTGTTTGATTATTTTCAAATTTAGTTAAAATTTCTTGGAATTTAGCTTTATCTTTTGAAGATATGTCAGTATCAGTCATGATATTTCTGATATTGCTTTCAGAGATATTTGGACTTAAAATTTTTGGAAGCATTTGTTTTAATTTTTCTTCACTTAAGTTTTCACTAGCTTTTTTATTTAAAGCTTCCATGTTATCTTGATTGACAACAAGTCCAGCTGATATTTCGTCGGTTAAATCGGATAATCTATTAGGAGCTAAAATAGATAGAATGGAACCTAAGATAGCTAAAGTAAAGGCTACTATGATTAAGATTTTATAAGTGTTTAATTCACTGAATAATCTTTTGATGGCACCTTTAAAATCTCTTGCTTTTTCATAAGATTGATTTCCACCATGACTTGGTCTAGGCATTCTCTAACTCCTCCTTTGAAAGTTGTGATAGGGCTATTTCTTTATAGACATCACAAGTTTTTAATAATTCTTTATGGGTTCCCATACCGACACATTTACCACTATCTAAGACAACGATTTTATCAGCATTCATAATAGTTCCGATTCTTTGTGCAACGATTAAACTAGTTGCATTTTTAGTGTAATTTTTTAATTCTTTTCTTAAAACTGCATCTGTTTTGTAGTCTAGAGCTGAGAAAGAATCATCGAATATGTATATTTCTGGGTCTCTAGCAATGGCTCTAGCGATGGCTAATCTTTGTTTTTGACCACCTGATACATTAGTTCCACCTTGAGCAATATGAGTTTCATATTTTTCATCCATTTTTTCGATGAATTCATTAGCTTGGGCTACTGAAGCAGCTTCTTTGATTTTTGTTTGGTCAGGTTCTTCTTTACCATTATCACCATAACTAATGTTGTAATTTACGGTTCCGGCAAACATTACAGCTTTTTGAGGTACATAACCTAATTTATTATTTAAAGCTTCGAATTTATATTCTTTAACATTAACTCCATCGATTAATACTTCACCCTCTGTGGCATCGTAAAATCTTGGAACTAAGTTGATTAAGGTTGATTTTCCACTACCGGTTGAACCGATAAAGGCTATTGTTTCACCTTGATTTACTTTGAATGAAATATTTTCTAGAACGTATTCATCCGCGTCTGGATATTTGAATGAAACGTTTTTAAATTCGACAGTACCTTTTTCTTTAGTGTTTCCGTCAAATGTTCCTGGAACGATTTTTTGTTTAGTATCTAATACTTCATTTATTCTTCGGGCTGATACACTGGCTCTTGGAACAATCATGAATATCATAGCAAGCATTAAGAATGACATAATAACTTGCATGGCATATGAACTAAAGACAATCATGTTACCGAATACGGTGATTTTATCAGCTAGTACTGAGTTTTGAATTAATCCAGCACCGATAAAGTATATAGATAGGGTTAACCCATACATGATTAAGTACATAACAGGCATCATGATAGCAAATTTCTTTTGGTTAGATAATTGTAAGTTAGTAAGTCTATCGTTGACTTTATCGAATTTATCTTCTTGATATTTTTCGGCATTGAATGCTCTTACAACTCTTATACCAGTTAAATTTTCACGAGCTAAACCGTTGATCTTGTCGATTAATTTTTGAACAATCTTGAATTTTGGAATAACGATAATCATTAGGGTAATAATTACTCCAAGTAAGATTAAGACAGCGACTCCGGTAACAGCACTCCATTGCCATCCTTTATCTAATATTTTACTGATGGCCCATACGGCTGTAATTGGAGCTTTGACTAGTAGTTGTAGACCTAAAGCAATTAACATTTCAATTTGAGTAACATCATTTGTTGTTCTAGTGATTAAACTACTAGTTTGAAAACTTTTGATTTCATCAGTGTCTAAATTTTGAACTTTGTCAAAAATTTGTTTTCTAGTGTTTTTAGAAAACTCCGATGCAATTGAGGCGGCAAAAAATCCGGCGGAAGCCGCAAAAATTAAACTACCTAGGGCACAGGCAATCATGTATCCTCCGTTTAGGATGATATCACTCATTTCACTACCCTCGGTTTGAACAAGTACTGTGATTTCAGACATATAGTCTGGTATTTTTAATTCTAACCATACTTGACCGACAATTAGAACTACACAGAAAGCGGCGTATAGCCATTCTTTTTTAGTTAAATTTTTTAACAGTTTTAACATATGTCCATCCTTTCATTTTTTAGATTTTCTTGCATTTTACTGATAACCTTAAGAAATGTTTCTAAGTCTTTTTGATCGATGTCTTTTAATAATGTTTTTTCGGTTTTATCTAAGTTTTGTTTGACAGCATTAAATTTTTCTTTGGTATTTTCACTTAGAATTATTTCTTTTATTCTAGTATCAGTTTTGTCTGGAATTCTAGAAATCAATTGATTTCTTTCCATTGTTTTTAATATTTCAGATAAGGTTGCTCTTCTAAGGTTTAAAGCAATACCGATATCTCTTTGATATACTTTGCTCCCCTTTTTTGAGCATATATAATGAATTATTTGCATTTGTGCGGGAGTTGGAAGTGTTTCTCTTTTTACTCCATTTTCATAGCTATAACGTACGATAGCATGATTTAAATCTTTTATTCGGAATATTACCTTTTTATTTTCCATACCTCACCTTCTTTTTAGCTGCCAAAAAACATTTTAGTACTTATTAAAATAATTGTCAATAACCTAACAAAAATATTTTGTACTTTACATATTTTCTCATAATTGGCATTTAAAAAGATAAGTTTTTCTTATCTTAATTATTGATATGATGATGTATTTGCGGGGTTTCTTTAGTTATTTTGGCAAAGGTATAGCCATTTGCTTTCGCGTATTTTATTATGTCTCTTAGGGCTTCTACAGTCGTACTTTTAGTTGATGAATCGTGCATTAATACGATATTAGTTCCACTATGTATTCTATTCGTTACATTTTGATATATGTTTTCTTTTGAAACTTTTCCGGAAGCATCTTCACTATCGATATTCCAGTCGTAATAGTAATAATCATTTTCGGTTAGTCTATTTGTTATTCTGGTAACAATCCCTGGGTTATATTTTTTAGATACAGTATTAGATGAACCACCAGGAAGTCTTACGATGCGTGATTTTACTCCAGTGATATTAAATACTTTCATTCTGATATCATTTAAATCATTAAAATAATTTTCATCTGACGAATAGATGTAACTATAAATGTGAGTTGATGTATGAAGAGCGATTGTGTGATTTT
>CALVIJ010000030.1 GCA_944329505.1 uncultured Bacilli bacterium
CTGGTGTCATTTCAACTGACATTGTTTCTGAACCAAAGGCTAAAATAATTTCTTCTTCGTTTAAAACTTTTGGATCAACAACAATTTTTTGAATTAAACCATCTTTTAGTCCAAACGGTGTCATACATCCTGGTTGCATACCAGTAAGTTCTATCATTTCGTCACCAATAACCATATTTATTTTTTCTCCCAAGACATTCTTTAATAGTTTACTATCCATTCGTTCAGAAGCAAGGGTTATAAATAAATAATAATTATCACCTTTTTTACTTTTTAAAAACAGTGTTTTGGTTTCTGTTCCAGTTAACCCTAATTCTTCATCAACTTTATTAGCTGTTTCATAATTTAGGATTGGCTCATGTGTTACCACTCTTGGGTGTAAATCTAACTTTTCTAGAATTTCATAACATCTTTTATTATTTTCATTCATTAATCATCACTATTACTATTACCAAATAATTGAAGTAATCTTAAGAATAAGTTAATGAAATCTAGATAAAGTTCTAAAGCACCATAGATTGCTAAATTATCTTCTGGCAACATATTAAACTCTTGCATTCTTAATATTTGTTGAACATCATATGCTGTGTAACCTACAAATATAGCGATTGCAATACACGAAACAATCATATCGAATGTTGAATTATTTAAGAATAAATTTATTAATCCACAAATGATTATGGCTAATAAACCAAAAAACAAATATACTCCAAGCTTAGATAAATCAATTTTAGTTACTGCTCCTAAGAAAGCAAATACAGCAAATATACCAGCAGCTAACAAGAAAACGAACATAATTGAACCTAAATCGTAAGTTACAAATATAGTTGAAAAAGTAAGTCCGCTGACGGCAGAATATATAATAAAGCTCACAATTGCCGTGGCGGGTTTCATTTTCGTAATTCTAGCTGATAAAAAGATAACGACTGCAAATTCAATTATAATTACAATTAAAAATGCATAGCTTCCAAATAATTTCAACATTGTTTCTGGATGAAGTGAAACATAATATCCTGTAAAAAATGTCACTAATAATCCTATGAACATCCAACCAAATACTTTTGGTAAAATTTTGTTTGTCATTTAATTCCTCCTTTTTATAAGTATATCATTTTTAAGAAATTTTATAAAGATATTTTGCTATTTATTGGAAAAGAAAAACTTTTAGAATTCCAAATAATCTAAAAGCTTATTTTAAATTTTTTAATGTATCAATAGATAAACTGGTTATCTCTGATATTTCTTCTAATTTCATGTTTTTGTCAATCATTTTTTTAGCTAAATCAATTTTTTCTTCTTGTTTACCAGCATCCATACCATCTTCAAAATACGATTGTTTTATAAGTTCTTCTTCTTGTTCTTTTGTTAAAAAATCAATAACTAGTTTATCGTCATTTAATCTTTCTACATTTTCCTTAAACTTCTCCATCATCGCATCTCCTTTACATAGTTTTTCTAATTCTTTGCCTCCAAAATCTAACATTAATAAATGTTTTGGAGCATCTTTTCTAAACTCTTTTGTATCTTTATTATAAAACATTTCCTTGTAATAGTCCATGTTGTATACGATGATTTTTAAGTTATCTATGTATTTATCGTCATGCTTTTTATCATACATTTCATATGTTAAATAACCGATATTTTTATATTTTGTGGGCAATCCCCATGTGAAGTTTATTTGTATTACTTCGTTTCTTTTTGAATATATGGGCTTTCCTTTTTGGATTTGTTCATTATATACTGCTGTAATATAACTAAAGTTTCTTTCGTTCAAATGTTTATAATGACAACTGTTTACTTCTAGATTCACTATTTTATCATCGAATGTGACGAGTAAATCTACGGTTTTTTGTTTTTCAATTTTTTTCTTTATTGGTAGAACTGGAGTTTTTATTATTAAATCTGTTACTTCTTGATTAAAAAGTTTCCCTACAAACCATGATAGAACGTCTTTATCTTTTTCTAGACAAAGAGCTTGTTGGAAGATTAAATCTGATTTAGCTGTATAATATTTTTTCATCACATCTCTCCTTTTGAAGAGATAATATAGTTTAAATGTTTTATTAAAACAAAGGAACAAAACTTAATTTTACTTCTCTATTTTTTAGTAATTTATATATTTTATTTTTAGTAATTTTAGTGTTTTAAACAAAATTTAATATATAAAATCATAATTAATAACTTTTTTATTTATATATTATTTTACTATTACAAACAGAATAGATTGACTTTTGCTACTGCTTTAAACTGTATAAGAGTTTAAGGAAACTTTTATTTAAACTGCCAATTTAATTTTGAATATAAAACCTAAATAAATATGATAGGAAGGCTAAATTAAAATGAGAAGATTTGGTTACTTATGATAAATCACATATAACACACTTTTCAAGAATTGATGAAAAGAAAAAGCTTGTTTCAAATAAATAGAAACAAAGCTTAAATCTTATAAAATGAAATTCAATTCTCATTTTTTTATGTTTTTTAAGAATCAATAATAGTTTACATTATTATCCTTTTGTTAGTAATTCATAAAATTTATCTATTTCTTCTTGAAATTCTTTTAGATATGGTGATGTCCAGTTTGATGTTGTTACTAATTTCTTGTCAGCACCATGATGATAACCTTCATATCTCACCCAGCATATTATATATACTTTATTATTATCGTTATCTACGTTTATTTTTAAGTTATAATCTGCCAAATTATGTATAGCAGCTATATCGCCATATACACCAGGATTATGGTCATACTCTATAAATACTTTACTTCTGCAGTAGATCCCTTCACTAAGCTGTTTATAACCTAAAGATGTCCAATAATTATCTACAAGATATGGTAGATTTATAATATTGGGGTTGGCATCCATAAAAATAAGGTCTACTCCGTTGCCGGTATGATAACTAGGTTTTTTTATTTTATTTAGTATAATGGTGAAAATAACTATGGTTATGATAAGAGCAACCATTACAATTATAGGGACTGTAAAAACTGCAATAAATAATATCAATATGAAGATTAATATCATATAAATTACGTAAAATGCGACTTCTAGGAAATTATATTTTATTTCAGGTTGACTCTGTTTATTTTGTTTACTTTCATAAATTCCCTTATAATTTATATATTCTTCTTTCTTAAATAAATTACTCACCATCTCTTTTGATATAATTGTATAATTTATATAATATTATTTCAATTTAATTTATGATATTTTTATTAATTTACTTTTTGTTGTCATTATATATAATGTAATCATGGGAGAAGGAAACAAAGGTGAAAAAAAAGGAAAGTCTTTTTAAGGGTAATTTTATGTTTTGTATTACTCATTTTAACTGGATGTGGTAGCAAAAATGTTATTGCAGCAGATAATTTTAAAACAATTACTGAAAAATATGACTGTACTGTTATTGATGTAATGAATCAATATTCATCTTATGGAAATTTTGAAAATGCTTTGGTTGCTAGAAATAGCGATGGATGGCAAGTAGAATTTTACGTATTAGACAGCGAAAATTCTGCGACTAGTATGTTTAATACCAACCGAAATACTTTTGAAAAGTCTAAAGGTAATGTAGCTACAGAAAGTTCATCCAGTATAGGTAACTATTCTATTTATACTTTAAATAGCCGTGGTACTTATATGCATCTTTGTAGGACTGACAATAATTTACTTTATGTCAAAGTAGATGATAAGTAGGAAAATAATTAAAGATTTAGGTTATTAATTATAAAACCCCAATTCTATATTTGAATTGAGGTTTTTATTATTAAATTTCACCAATATATTCAAGTAATCTTAAGAACATTTTAATAAACTTTTTATCTAATCCAAGTTTACCTAATTTACGAACAGCAATCCTTTTTTTCTTAATAGGTTCTGTTCCAAAAAGAATAGCATCGATTTTCTCTTTCATTTCAGTGGAAATTTGAGAGTCACTAATAATTCGCTCAATATCTTCATTGATTAATCTCAATGCGTCAATTTCAATGTCTTTACCTTTACAACTTATTGATAGTTGTCCAACGGTTGGAACATCATTTATTTCGACAACAAAGTCTGGTCCATTAACATAAGTTTTTAATGATAATGATGTTTCATTCATATAAGCTGTAACATCTGTTGTTCTTTTTGTATTTCTGAAAATAATTTTGTAATTTCGTTTATCTGGAATAATACCGCTTTTACCTTTAACAGATCTAATTACTACACTATAGTTATTTGGCATATAAGTATAATCTATTTGGGTTAACAAATAAAAGTCTTTACGATATAAATCACTTTCTCCATCATCTTCAAATAAAGTATAAGAATTACTTTGACCTGGGAAAATCTGAATTTCCATATCCTTTGGTGGAGTTGTATCATTTATATTTTCATTATTACTTAATGGAATAATAGCTCCTGATTTGGCAAATACTGGATAATCTTCATCACGGAAGAAGCTAATATAACTTTTATTACCTGGGAATTTTTTACCAGTAACATAGTCATACCAAGTACCTTCTGGAAGATAGAAATTATGAACAACCCGGTTCATGACCTCATCTTTTTTAGTAATTATTGGAGCGATTAATAATGATGAACCAAAGAAATATTCGTTACGATATAAAACATCGTCATAAAAACTTGGTTTTGAATAGTAAAGCGGTTTGATTAATTGTTCGCCAAATTTATGATATTTGTAAGCTTCGCTGTATATATATGGAATTAATTTATGCCTTAAACTTAAGTAGTCTTTAGCAATTGTATATGTTTTGATATCCCATCTCCACGGCTCTCTTTTGTAATAATGTCCTTTATCAACACCAAATTTTAAAATTGGAGAAAATACTCCTAATTGAATTGAACGCAGATAAAGTTCATTATCTTCAGTTCCTTTAAAATATCCACTAATGTCGTGAGCCCAGAACGGTGCACCATTATTAAAACTATTGTTGTTATAAAATGGTATTTTTCTTAATGTTTCCCAACTAACTTTTGTTTTTCCAGAATATAAAATCGGATAACGATGAGGTGCTAGAGTATTGCCCTCAGAAAGTAAAAGTGGTCTACGTTTGAAATCTCTTTTCATATCATAAAATTGATAATGTTTTAATAAAGTTAAATTTTGAATATTTTGCTCATTTTCTAAATCTAACCAGTAAAAATCAACACCTAAAGCATCAAGTGGATGTATAAGTAGTTTAAAATAAACATCGATAAATTTAGGATCTAACACATTAAAAGGAATTTTACCTTCTTTATCGGCTTCTAAATATTTCAAAGCATCATTATAATATGTATCAATATTATAAATTCCCGATGTTGGATCAATGCTTAAACCTAATCTGATATTTTTACTGTGCAAATAATCAATCATGGCTTTTGGATTTTTAAAATATTTGTCATTAAATGTAAAACCGGTTCTTAAATGTTTATATTTTATTTTTAAACGTTTGTGCCAATCTTTATCTAAAACTACGATAGAAAGTGGCACACCTTTTCGTTCAAAATTATCAACTAATGTTTTTAAACTTAAGTCATCATAATCATTATTACTACTCCACCAATTGCCTAAAGCGTATCTAGGTACTAAAGCTGGAAATCCAGTAATTTCATAGTAATCTTTTAAGGCATCTTCAAAATCTTTGTTATACATAAATAAATATGTATCTACTCTAAGTTCAGAATTTTTAGTTGTAGTTCCATCTTCATTAAATATTAAGGAAGTTGTATCATCAAAACTAGCCATACCATCTGCAGAGTATAAGCCTTTTCCTTTTAATCCTCCTTCGTCTAACGAACTATTAGGAATACCAAAGTTTCTAACTTCAGGATGACCATAATACCAAAAACGATCGGTGTTTAAGAGTTCTACTTTTAAGTTGGCAGCTGGATTGGCTTTTCCGCCCAAGAACGATTTTCCTTTAATATAGGTTAATTTAAAATATTTAGTGGTAATGACTATAAAGTTACTGTTTTCGTCAACTTTGAACTCTGGAGTTTTCAAATCTCGATATAAAACTAATTCTGTTGGATTGTCTACAAAAACACCATTGTCATTATATTCTAATCTGATTAGTCTTTCTGTTAATACGGTAAACCTATAATTATCACCTTGAATTATACTTTCTTTGTTAGCTATAGCTTTTTTTTGATCTAGTGTAAATTGCTCGCCTAAATTATACATGAGCATCTCTCCTTATTCTTTTATATTTCATCTATTTGCATAAAATTGGTATATTTAACTTTTTTAAATGGATAACCACCTGTAATAATAATCTTATCTCCTGGATTTAGCTTTAGGGTTGTTTCTATTTCTTTTTTAACGTTTTCGGTCAGTTCATCTAAAGTGTCTCCTTTAGCATTTACTGGCAAGACTCCAAAATGAAGTTGTAAGCTTTTGACTACTTCGTTACTTGATGCTGCAGCTACGATTGGACATGGTGGTTTTAGCTGGCTAATTCTTCTAGCAGTTCTTCCATATGTGGTTGCAACTAAAATAGCCTTACAATCAAGTTCATTGGCACCTAAAACGACGCTTGAAGAGACTGTAGATGTGATGTTTTTTTGTTTTTCATTTAAAGATTTACGGAAGAAATAACCATAATCAATACTATCTTCAGACTCTCTGATTATTTTACTAACAATTCTAACTGTATCAATTGGATGGGCTCCGACGGTTGTTTCACTAGTTAACATGATAGCATCAATGGCTTCTGAAACTAAAGTCGAAAGATCTGATACTTCAGCACGATTAGGAACAGATTTTTTAGTTAAAAAACTATTAAACTCGGCAGTTACAATGATTAAACAGCCTTGTTCATAACATTTATGAATGGTTTTCTTTTGGATGTTTGGAACTATTTCAATTGGCATTTCAATACCTAAATCACCACGATCTAAAATTATACCATCGGCGATATTAATTATATTGTCAATGTCTTCAACAGCTCTTTTATTTTCTATTTTTGCTAGTAGTCCAATGTGTTCATTTTTTAATTCAATCAATAAATCATTTATTTCAAGAACATCTTCAGCTGAAGATACACCTGATACACCGATAAAGTCAACACCCATTTCATTAGCAAATAAAATATCTTGATAATCTTGTTCGGTTAAAAATTTACGACTTGGTCTAGTTTCTGGTAAGTAAATTTTAGAATTATCTGTTACTTCCCCACCCTTTAAAACTGCACACACAACGTAATCTAAACCTTTTTCCGTAACTTGTAATATGACATTACCTTTACTTAACTTTATTTTTGTATGATATTTTAAATCATTAACTAAATTTGGATAGTTAACAGAAAAGCCCGTCATATTACCTTTAGTTTCGTTCATATAAATTCTGATTTTATCACCAGTATTTAAATAAGCTTTACCTCCAGTAAATGTATCGGTTCTAATACATGGACCTTCTAAATCTATCATTATGGCGGTATTAGTTCCCAGTCTTTCATTTGTTTCATTAATTATCTTGATTAATCTACGGCAAACATCCTGTGAGGAATAACTCATGTTTAAACGAATAACATCAATTCCACTTTTGATGAACTCTTCTATTTGTTTTACTTCGTTTTTATTTTCACATACTGTTGCAATTAGTTTTGTTTTTTCCATGTTTACCACCCTATTCTATTTAAATTATAAATTATATGCTTTTTAAAGTCAATGAAATTTGCATAATTTAAAAGATGTAGTTTTTATTCTACATCTATTTTAAATCATCGATATTTTTCTTTAATTGCTTCGCATCTTCGCCAAAAATTATTTTGAGTTGATTATCTATTTCTACAATTCCTTGAGCACCCATTTTTTGAATGGCTTCTTTATTGACCAGTTCAATATTATGTAAATTTACGACAAATCTTGAATTGTTTACTTCATAATTAATAATATTAGCCGTTCCACCTAGATACTCAATTAGTTTATTGGCTTCTAATTTAAAGTCTTTATTTTTTGCTTTTAAAATTGCGAATGCGACTATTAATAGAACTATAACTATAATTACATATTGCCATATCATTTTCATCACCTATTATCATTATACTATAATTTTTGTATTTTTAATATATCATTTTAAGTTAAATTTGAATTATTGATAGTTGATAATAATATATTGACTAATTTTTGCTTATCTTTGTTTATTTTTTGTTAGTAAATCATATGTTTTACTAAATAAAGAATATTTTAGTTAATTTTTTTAAATTAATTGTAACTTTAGTCAGTTTAGTGTATTATATTTAATGGTGATACTTATGAAAAACATTTCAAAATACAAAATAGATAAATCTATTTTAATTCCGATTTTGATTTTTGCTTTTATCAGTATTATTACTTTATATGGAGCTAATAGTATACTTCCTAGTACAATGGATCATTTAGTTACAAATCAAATAATTTGGTATATAATTGGATTTGTTTTAGCTTATTTGATAATGACGGTGGGAAATACTTATATATATAGAATCAGTTGGTTTTTATATGGGATTGGAATTTTATCTTTAATTGGTCTTTTTTTCTTTGGAATATCTATTAATGATGCGAGATGTTGGTATGAGATAAAAGGTGTTGGAACTATACAACCTAGTGAATTTATGAAGATTATTTTAATTATTGTAAATGCTACAATGATTTCTAAATTTAATGAAGAATTTCCAAATCCTAGTATAAGAGAAGAATTTATGTTTTTAATTAAAATCGCTTTAGTTGTTTTAGTACCTAGTATTTTAACTTTTATGCAGCCTGATACTGGAGTTGTATTAATATATTTATTAATTACATTTGTAATGCTGTTTATTTCTGGAATTAGATATCGATGGTTTTTAATAGTTATAGGTATTGCTGGCTTCTTTGTTGCACTAGTTTTAGCAATATATTTTATTAATCAAGATTTATTTATCAAAATATTCGGTACAAGCTTTTTTTTAAGAGTAGATCGACTACTTGATTGGTCTAATCAAAGTGGATATCAACTAGAAAATAGTTTAAGTGCGATTGGTTCGGCTGGATTATTTGGACACGGATTAACTAATAATCCAATATATTTTCCAGAAGCTCAAACTGATTTTATATTTGCGGTGTATGCAAGTCATTTTGGGTTTGTTGGTTCAGTATTTTTACTAGCTTTGCTTGCCATGTTCGATATAAGATTAATAACCTTAGCTTTAAAGACAAATAAACTGGTTAATAAATATGTAGTAGCTGGCGTTGTTGGTATGCTTTTATATCAACAAATACAAAATATTGGAATGACTTTTGGGTTGTTACCAATTACGGGTATTACTTTACCTTTTATAAGTTATGGTGGGTCTA
>CALVIJ010000031.1 GCA_944329505.1 uncultured Bacilli bacterium
CAGCTTTTTTCGCTGTCCCTTGTTTACCAGTAAAAAATGGATGGCATTTATTACAAACTTCAACTTCTAACTCTGGTTTGTTTGATCTTACTGTAAATGTATTACCACAAGCACAAGTTACTTTGGTTTCTACATATTCAGGATGAATGCCTTTTTTCATATCTATCTTCTCCTTCCGCCATGACTAAAATAAGTCATAGAAATTTAATGCAAGTATATTCTAGCAAACAAATTAACAAAAATCAAGTCTCAAATAAATTTTCGTTAGTTTTATTAATAACCTTCTCACCTATTTCCTTTAAAGTACTTTTAGATATAGTACTAATGTCACTTATATCAACATATATAACATCATACTCTTTACACACAGCTTTATATTTCTTATTTAAATAGTCCACTACATCTAAAACATCTTCATTATCACTCTCTATAAAAGGATTATAAAATCCAACAAACACAATATCTTCCTTACAATATTCTCTCATTAATTTAAATAAACTATCTAAATCATATGCCAAAGTGTCTATATAATCATATATTTCATTATATACAACATTAGAATCACTTAGTCTATTATAAATATCTTCATTATTAATATTTAAAGTCACTAAATCAGCTTTTATTAAAACATTTTTTAAACTAAAACTACCTTTAGTTGTAGTCACTTTTTTGTTTTCGTTAATATCACTTATAATATCTGTACTTCTTGTATCTACTTTGGCAAAATCATCACAATATCTCTCAAGTACATCCTTTTCTCTCAAATAAGTCTTAATATAATGTGAATAGCCATAAACTTCTTCATTATTAACATAAACTTTTTCTAAAGAATCACCTAAAGCCACATAATAAACTTTTTTATCCATATTAGCTAGATAAATTAAAAAAATTGAAAGCAAAACCAACCCTATAATTAATATTTTTTTCATAATTTCCTCCAAAACAAAAAGTAGATATAAATCTACTTTAACTATATTAATTATAAAATTAATTATTCATCTTCAAGCCATATTTTTGCTCCAACATTAGTAAGTTTTTTTATCAAATCACTATATCCTCTAAGTAAATGTTTAATATCTGTAATCGTTGTTTCACCATCAGCTGATAAAGACGCTAATACTAAAGCAGCTCCCGCTCTTAAATCACTTGTTCTAACAAGTTTACCCTTTAACTTAGTTGGACCATAAACTTTGATTGTATCTCCATTAACTTCTATATGAGCTCCCATTTCATTTAAATATTTAGTATTTTGAAATCTATTTTCATAAATAGTTTCTTTAACTGTGCTTACTCCGTCAGCATGTAATAGCAGTGTTGTAATTGGTTGCTGTAGATCTGTTGCAAACCCAGGATAAACTGCCGTTTCAATATTAACTGGTTTTAAATGGTCTACTTTATTTGTAATAACCTTATCACCATCTATTTTATAATCGCAGCCCATCTCATCTAATTTTTCAAAAAAACTTGTTAAATGGTCTGGTCTAACATCACAAATTTCTAAATTATTACCATTCATAACCCCGGCTAAAATATAAGTACCAGCTTCAATTCGATCAGGAATAACTTTAACATTTCCACCACTTAATTTAGAAACACCATCTATTTCTAGTCTATTTGTATTAATGCCTTTTATTTTAGCACCCATACTATTTAAAAATTCAATTAAATTTCCAATTTCGGGTTCACTAGCTGCATTATTAATAATTGTTTTACCATCAGCTTGAACAGCAGCAAGTAATATATTAACTGTCGCACCAACACTTGGAAAAGGAAGATTAATCTCAGCTCCTGTTAATTTTTCAGCTTCAATTATATATAAATTATCTTTTACAAAAACTTTAGCTCCCAACTTTTCAAAACCTTTTAAATGAAAGTTAATTGGTCTAGCCCCAATATGGCAACCCCCAGGTAAACTTATTTCTACCTTTTTAAATTTTGAAAGTAAAGCTCCCATAAAATAATAAGAAGCTCTAAGTTTACTAGAATATTCTAAAGGAATAGGTTTATTTAGAATTTCAGTACTATCGATATGAATAGTTCCACTTTCCAAAGAAAATTTAACATTTAAAAATCTCAAAATTTCTTCTAAATTTTCCACATCGGAAATATGAGGAACTTTCTCTATAATCACTTCATCAGAAAGTATTGCTGCTGGAAGCAATGACACAACACTATTTTTAGAACCACTTATATATATTTTTCCAGTTAAAGTTTGTTTACCAATAACTTTTATTTTATCCATATAAAATCACCTTTCAATTTATTTTAACACAGTCATTGAAAAACACCAATAACTGTACACTAACTTGTCGTTTTATAAAGCAAAAATAATTCCAATTAAAGTTAAAATCACCCCTCCAACAACCGTAGCTAATTTACCGAATAACTTTTTGATTTTATTACCTATTGATAAACCAACAAAGGTGAAAAAGCAACTTATTATAGCAAAAATAAATGGTGATGTAATTGTGCTTACACCTATATTTGGTAAAGTTATGCCAAGTGAAAAACTATCAATACTAACAGCAAATCCAAAAAGGAAAAATTCTTTAAAACAAAGAGGTTTTATTTCTTCATCATTTTTAAAAGAAGAAATAACCATTTGAACTCCAATAAAAATAAGAATAATAGCTACTAAAATATCTGTATTAAATTTAAACAAAGATAAAATAAGTTCGCCAATTAACATCCCAAATAATGGCATTATAAAATGATAACAACCAACAATCAAAGATAATATTATTTTATTTTTTTTATCTATCCCAAAAGTACCATACACTAGTGCCAAAGAAAAAGCATCCATACTTAAACTTATTGCCATTAAAAAAACTAGTAATTCCATAACTTCACCCCTTATAAAAAGTTTATGGTACTAGTTATTAACTTACGACAAATATTTGTCCAAAATTTCCATAACAATTGATCTATATTCAACTTCGGTATTTTCTTCTCCCTCAATTAAACATAAAGGCGGGAATAAAACACACCACCAGTTATCTCCCTCTCCTTCACCTAAGGTAATAAGTAATGATTCGTAATAACCCGCTTCATATTTTACCCCTTTATATTCTTTTTCTGGAAAATAATTTTTACCAAAATTTATCGTATAACCCTTATCATAATTTTCTTCATTTAATATTTTTTTTACATCCTTATCGACTAATTCTAAATTATCTTTAATTATTTTTTCTGCCTCTTCTGAACTTTTTGCATCTTTAAGCAAATCATACATCGTAATTTTTAATTTATCTTTAACTTTTAATTTTATATCTTGATCAAAAGCAGAATTACTATTAGGAATAATTCTTATTCTGATTGCATCTTCAGGTATCTTTAAACTTTTAGCTAAGACATCAGAAGCTAAAACATAAAAAACACCTATAATTAATAATAAAATAATTGTTTTTTTCATTTAAAAACCACCCTTCTAATTAATAGTGGGTGATTTATCTATTTTTTATTCACATAAACAATTACAAATAATTAAAATTGCATTCATATTATTTGTGATAATTTTCATTATAATTTATCTTATAGGCCCTATAAATTTGTTCTAACAACAGTACTCTAAATAGTTGATGAGGAAATGTTAATTTAGAAAAAGATAATCTATAATTGCTTCTTTGTTTCACTGAATCATCAAGTCCATAAGAGCCACCAATTACAAAAGTTAAATTCTTATTACAATTAAAATTCTGGTCTATTTTTTTAGCAAACTCCAAAGAAGACAACTCTTCACCTTCTATTTCTAAAGTAACAACATAATCATTATCTTTAATTTTAGAAAGAATTTTTTCCCCTTCTTTTTTCATAGCAATACTTTCATTAGCTTCATCAGAAATTTCTATTATCTCTAATTTTGTATACTTAGAAATTCTTTTACTATACTCTTCTATAGCATCTACAAAAAACTTTTCTTTAATCTTTCCTACACATATTATTTTCATAATTCTATTAACTCCGTACTTTCCCTTTGCATAGCAATCTCAATATCTGGTTTTTTAATATCTTTCTTTTCTAAAGTATCAAGTAAAGTTTTTAAAGCCAGTTCTGGTCGATTATTTTCTTCACTCAAGTGAATTAAAATTATTTTTTCAGTTTTTTCCCCAATAAAATTTGATAAATAATAAGCGGAATCTTTATTAGATAAATGGCCCTTATCGCCTAGTATTCTCTGCTGTAAATAATAAGGATATTTTCCTTCTCTAAGTAAACGAACATCATGGTTACTTTCAAATACATATACACTCTTATTTTTTAATTTATCAAAATTTTTCACATGAATATAACCAGTATCAGTAATATAAGCCACTGATTTATCTTCACAAGAAAATATATAACCATTAGAATCCGCAGCATCATGTGAAGTTTTTATGACTGTCACACTCAAATCGTCAATCGATATATCTTCATCGATATAAACTTTATCTTCAATTTCAAAATCCAATTCTTTCTCCATTTTTTCAGTCAAATAAACTATTGGATGGTATTTTTTTAAAAACACCTTTAGTCCCGCTACGTGATCAGTATGTGCATGGGTTATAAAGACCCTCTGAATTTCAGAGGGATCTACACCTATACTTTTCAAAGATTTAACAATATAACCAGCACTCATTCCTAAATCAACAAGCGACTTGGTTTTGCCAGTTTCAATATATGCCGAATTACCTTTACTTCCACTTGCTAAAACACAAATTTTCATTAATACATACTCATCGGATTAATTCGGCAATAATCGCAACCTTTCCATATCTCATAATGAACGTGTGGTCCAGTTGCCACTCCTGTCATACCAACAAAACCAATAACATCACCACGAGCTACAACTTGACCTACTTTAACATTTATCCTAGACATGTGAGCATATAAAGTTAAATAACCATTATTATGATCAATAATTACGTGATTACCATAACTATAATGATAACCAGCTTCTTTTACACGTCCATTATTAGTAGCATATACATTTGAACCATATCCAGTACCACTTATATCAAGACCACCATGAAGTTCACGGCTTCCTGTAACTGGGTTAGTTCTCCATACATATCCACTACTTAATGTCCATCCACTATCAGTTGGCCATCCCCAGCTAGTAGTACTACCAACATCTGGAATATATTTATTTCCTTTTACAATTATTCTGCTAACAGGTTCTTTTAAAACAGTTTTACTTTGTGGATCTACATAACTAATAATACCATTAACTTTTCTTACCCTTTGAGCTACTCGTTCTAAACCATTTTCACCTTCTTGAACAACTTTATCTTGACCAATAACTGTATTATCATCATATCTTTCCTCTGTTGTATACTGACTTTCAATATCTTGAACAACATAAGATTCTTCAACTACACTAATCTGTGGATTAGTTTCCACAATTCTTAATTTTTGACCTGGATAAAGCAAATTTGTTGTACTAGTAAGTTCTGTATTAGAAATTATAAGTTCTTCTGGACTAATCTTATTATTAAATGCAACATTTTCAATTGTATCCCCAGCTTGAACTACATATTCAGAACCAGTCTGTTTCTCACCATAAAGTAAATAATTTGCAAGTTCAGTATCATCAGTATAAATAGTCTCATTTACTGGAATATTAGTTTCTCTAACCGTAATATCCTCACTAACATAAACATCTTCAATATTTTCACCAGTTGTCTCAATTTTTACTTGATTATCATCAATATAAGCTTTATATTCATCTGAGCCAACAAAAGTATTAATCAATGTTTCTACCGCACTTTTAAATACGTCTTTATCTAAAACATAAATACTTTGAGTTTTTACCTTTTCTTCACTTTCTGAATTATCTTGAGAAGTTTTCTTAATAATAAATTCATATCCCTTTATTGTTAAAGGTTCCTCTTTAGAAATCTTCTTATAAACTTCAGATACCGAAGATACGTTTCCACTATAAGTAGTTAATTTTCTAATTTGAAGGCCTTTAGGTGAATAAACTTTATCGACATCAAATTTATTTTTATAATATGCTCCATTTTCATCGATATAATCCTCTAATTCTGCTTCTGATCTAATTATACCTAAAGAATCATCATTTAAATAAACTTCATAATAATTATTAGGCTCAGGAGCAGTTTTATAACCAAAACCTAAAACAAAAACTAAGGCAAAAGTTATAAAAATCATTAAACCTATACCAATTTTTTTCATCTACTCACCTACCTGACTATTTTCCATATTAAAAAATGAACTAGTATCTCTTTTAAATACCAAATTAACAGTTGCGGTTGGTCCACTACGATGTTTTGAAATAATAAATTCACTTTTACTAGTGTTTTCATCAATTGCACTCTCTTTATTATAATAATCATCACGATATAAGAAAGCAACAATATCGGCATCTTGTTCAATTGAACCAGACTCTCTTAAATCTGAAAGTAATGGTCTTTTATCTTCTCTTCCCTCAACACTACGAGAAAGTTGGGCTAGAGCAATAACTGGAATATTAAGTTCCATAGCCATAGTCTTAAGTGAACGAGAAATTTCAGATACTTCTTGTTGTCTTTGGCCTGCATATCTAGCTGAACCATTAATTAATTGTAAATAGTCGATAATTACAATATCTAAACCGTCTTCAGAATTCGCAAGTCTTCTACACTTAGCTCTAATTTCACTTACTGTCATACCTGGAGTATCATCGATAAATATTTTTGTATCAGCAAGTCTACTAATAGCTTCATTTACTCTCTTCCAATCCTGATGTTCTAATCTTCCTGTACGTAATTTAGAAGCTTCAATCTGTCCAACAGAAGAAAGCATACGACTAATAAGTTGTTCAGCGCCCATTTCCATATTAAATAAAGCCACTGTTTTCTTCGCATTAAGTGCCATATTCACAGCTAAATTAACTGCGAAAGCCGTCTTGCCCATTGCTGGACGAGCTGCAATTATAATGAGTTCATTCTCATGAAAACCAGCAGTTAATCTATCAATATCGTAGTATCCAGACGGAACACCCGTAATTTCTCCTTTCATAGAAGATAATTTTTCTAAATCAGCTTGAGCTTTAAATAAAACATCTTGAATAGTTTTAAATTCAGAACCTCTTCTATTTTTAACTACATCAAATATTTTCTTTTCCGCATCATCTAAGATATCACCAATATCCTCAGTTGAAGAAAAACCCGCATTCGCAATATCAGTTCCCGCTTCAATCAGATTACGTCTTAAAAACTTTTCCTCAATAATATTAATATATTCTTCCGCATTCGCTGCCGTTGGAACAATATTAATAATTTGCGTTAAATACTCAACTCCACCAACTTGATTAAGTAATTTTTTTCTTTCAAGTTCTGCAGTAACCGTCGTAATATCAATCGGAACTTTTTTATCAGCCAAATTTTTTATAACTTCAAATATTTTCTTGTGAGAATCTAAATAAAACATATCTTTGTTTAATCTTTCAACTATACGTTCTAAAGCTTTCTCACTTAAAAACATTGAACCAAGAACTGCTTGCTCCGCATCTATTTTCTGCGGCATCGCTCTTTCATTCATCTAATCACCTACTTCTGTAAATGGATTTTTAAAGTAGCCTCTACCTTTTTATGTAACATCACTTTAACATTAGTTGTTCCTAAAGTATTAATTGAAACATCTAACTTAATCTTTCTTTTATCAATATTAAAACCTTTTTTCTTTAACTCATCAGCTATTTGTTTAGTACTAATTTGTCCAAATACCTGACCATTTTTTCCAGTATTAACCTTAAAATTTAAAGTCATTTTTTCTAATTTTTCTTTTATTTGCTCACAATCTTTTAAAAGTAATGATTCTTCTAAAGCTGCCTCTTCTTTTTGTTTATTTAAAACCTTACTACTTCCTTTGGTTTCTAAGACAGCTAATTTATTATTAATTAAATATGTACCATAACCATCTTTAACATCGATTATATCATCTTTTTTTCCTTGCTTTTTAACATCTTTAAGTAATATAACTCTCATTTTATCACTTCCTTTATAACTTTTTTTAACTCACTTTCTACTTCATCTATAGACTTATCTTTAATTTGAGCGGCAGCATCAGTCAAATGACCTCCACCACCAATTTTTTTCATAATTTCACCAACATTAACATTACCCATGGAACGGGCACTAACGCCAACTATTCTATTAGATAATTTTCCAATAGCAAAAGATGCTTTAATATCTTCAAATTTAAGTAATTCCTTAGCTAAAAGTGCGATATCTACATTACCATGAATTTTATCATCCATCTTGCACATCAAAACATCAGGAACAACTTCCTCGCTATTACTAATAAAACTATATCTTTTAACCATCTCTTCTCTTGGTTCTTTTAATAAATCTTGTATTAATACAAAATCCGCACCATTTTTAGCTAAATAAGCGGCCATTTCAAAAGTTCTAGCTGTTGTTTTAATATTAAAACTACTAGTATCGACAACCATACCAGAAAGTAACACCGTCATAATTAATGGTTCTATCTTTAAATCTAAATAATTTAAATATTCAGCCATCACTTCAACAATACTAGACTTATTCGCATCACTATATTTATAAATAGTATCATCAATAGTATCTAAACTTCCAATATGATGATCGATAACTATTTTATCATTAATAAAATCCAAAACCTTATCAGATTCTACCAATTCTGGTTTTTGAGTATCCAAAATAACTAATAATGGTTTATTGTGTTTACCATTTATTATTTCTTCTTCACTTTTAAATTCAAATTCTATCGCATTTTCAGAAAGTAATTTAAAAGCTTTATCTAAAGACCTATCAACCTTTTCCTTAGGAAAAACAATATAGTTTTTTTTCTTCATAGAAGTTACTATTTTAGAGAATGCTAAAGCTGACCCCATTCCATCTAAATCAGGTCTCGCATGTGTCATAATTATAATTTCATCATGTTTTTTTATATTTTCATTTAAAGTTTCAAAGAGTTCGCGCATAATTTCACCCTCTTATCCATTATACTATAAATTATCAAGAATGTCTTGTCAACCAAACATTAAAATAATAAAAATATTGTGATATATATTGTTTTCCACAATAAAAAATACAAATTTTAAAAAGAAAAGACATCTAAAAAATGATACTAATTAGTTTTCAGTATCATTTTTATTTTTACTTAATTTTTTAATTTTTTCTTCAGTTAGACTTGTTGCCTTTGAAATTTCCTCTATATTCTTTTT
>CALVIJ010000032.1 GCA_944329505.1 uncultured Bacilli bacterium
GTTATTTACCACAACATTGTTTATACTTTTTTCCACTGCTACAAGTTCAAGAAATCCTAGTATTTATAGTATTTGTATTATTTACAGAATTACTAGTATTTCAAGACTTTGTGGGGCACTGGTAATAAAAATATTTGGAGTATTTATAGTACTATGAGTACTATGTGTGTTTTGTAACTTGGAAACAAATTGGAAACATTGTGTACATTCACTTACAATTTTTCCAATAACTCAATTTACAACCTCATTATATATTATTGTATTAATAATTACAAGGAAGCAACAAGAACGAACTATGTGATTCGAAGTCTTTTTTTCGTTTTGTATTCTATACATTTATCAATTATATCTAAATTATTTTTGAATACATTTTGATACTTAACAATTGTTTCATTCACATCAAACCAATATACACTAGTCAGAATTCCATCAGATGGATCCACCTCTGTTCTTTCTAATTTGCCGCCTAAAGCTTGCATGGTTTTGACAGATCCTAGATTATTTACATCACAATCTAACATCACTCTGTCTAATCCCAATTTTTGTGCTTCAATTAAACCTAAATATAAATTGATCTTATTATATCCTTTTCTTCTTTCGGTCGGACGAATACCATACCCAATATTGCCACCAAATTGTTTCATACTTTCTGGTAAATTCCAACGAACATTGATGGCACCGATGATTCTATCATCATTTTCTCTAATCAATAAAAACGTTTTAGACTGACATCTTCCTAATTTTTTAGCATACTCTTCATCTTGCATACTGAGACACATTTCTAATGCCTGTTCAAACGTGTATCCTTCTAACATTTTTCTTAACGAGCCCATACCATTTGTCTCAGAGCTATAAAGCGCAAATTCATTCACATAATCTATGATTTGATTTTTTCTTTCCAGCGAAGGCATTTCCAAATAAAACTTTTCCATTTTATATTCACCACCATATATGTTTTGTGTTTCAATTTCACTATTGCTAAATGAAATGAATGCTAACTTTTTTGTTTCCAAAAATTTTTTCCTTATTTTATAAGGCTTTTCCGAGATTTTGGTAACATCTTTCCTAATTTTGGAAACAAAATGGAAACAAATCGACTATTTTTTGTAATTTTTTAATTTTTGAAACCCTCGCAAACCCTTATTTTATAAGCTATTTGCCACAACAATTTTTATACTTTTTTCCACTCCCGCAAGGACAAGGTTCATTGCGACCAACTTTTTTAACTTTTTTTGGTGTTTGTTTTTTAGTTTTACTCTTGTCCTCGTTTGGTGTTCCTTTAATAACTTGCTCTCTTTCTGTGTTTTGTCTGATTTCAGCATTCAATAAGTATCTACTAATATCCATATCAATAGTTGCTAATAGATTATCAAACATTTCATAACCTTCTGAGGTATATGCTTGAAGTGGATTTTCTTGGGCATATTGTCTTAAATAGATACCTTCTCTAAGTAAACTCATAGCGTTAATATGATCCATCCAGTGAGTATCTATTACTCTTAAAGAAATAGCTTTTTCAAATTCATTTCTAAGCTCTTCTGGGAATTTCTCTAATTTTGCTTCGTATTCTTCACAAACATTTTCGTAAATTGTTTCAGTTAAACTTTCTGGATCCAATCCATCTAATTCATCTACAGATAAATCATTTTTTAATAAGTTTTCATTTACTGTTTCTAAAATTTCACTAACATCTAAACCAGTTAATTTATTGCTATCAATTAAATGGCTATTTACAATGTTTCTTATATGATTTTTAAAGTGTTCTAAAGTAATACTATGAATAGAATCACTATCTAATATTTGATTACGACGGCCATAAATAATCATACGTTGATTATTTATAACATCATCATATTCTAGTAAATGTTTACGAGTGTCAAAGTTATTACCTTCAACTCTTTTTTGTGCTGATTCTATTGATTTAGATAAGGCTTTACTTCTGATAGAAAGTTCTCCGTCAAAACCGACTTTTTGAAGCAATGCTTTGGCACTATCAGTACCAAATCTAACCATTAACTCGTCTTCAAATGATACACAGAATTGTGTCATTCCTGGGTCACCTTGACGACCAGAACGACCTCTTAATTGGTTATCAATACGTCTAGATTCATGTCTTTCAGTTCCTAAAACACATAATCCACCAAGTTCTTTAACGCCTTTGCCAAGTTTAATATCGGTACCACGACCAGCCATATTAGTAGCAATTGTTACGGCACCTTTTTCACCAGCTTTGGCAATAATCTCCGCCTCACGAGCATTGTTTTTAGCATTCAATACTTCATGTGGTATTTTCTCTTTTTTTAGCATCTTACTTAATTTTTCACTGTTTTCAACGGCTACAGTACCAACTAAAACTGGTTGTCCTTTTTCATGTCTTTCTTTAATTTCTTTAACAATTGCTCTATATTTTCCTTCAGCAGTAGCAAATATCAAATCATTAAAGTCTTCACGAATAATTGGTTTATTGGTTGGTATTTGAATAACATACATGTTATAAATATCTCTAAACTCTTCTTCTTCAGTTTTTGCTGTTCCGGTCATACCTGCTATTTTTTTATACATTCTGAATAAGTTTTGGAATGTAATAGTGGCTAGAGTTTTTGTTTCCTCATTGATTTGAACACCTTCTTTAGCTTCAATAGCTTGATGAAGTCCTTCTGAGAAGTTTCTTCCAGGCATTAAACGTCCTGTAAATTGGTCAACAATAACAATTTTTCCATCTTGAATAACATAATCAAAGTCTTTTTTCATACTATAATTGGCGTGCAAAGCTTGGTTAATAAAGTGAACTAATGTTGCATGCTCAATATCATATAAATTTTTAACATTGAAATATTTTTCTGCTTTTTTAATACCCTCAGCATCTAATGAAGTAGCTTTGGTTTTTTCATCATATATATATCCTTCGTTTTCTTTTAAAGTTTTAACAAATTTATCGGCTTGAACATATAAGTTTGCAGATTGCATTTTTCCACCAGAGATAATTAATGGTGTTCTAGCTTCATCGATTAAAACTGAGTCAACCTCGTCGATGATAACAAAGTTTAATGGTCTTTGAACACGATCTTCAGCTCTAACAACCATATTGTCTCTTAAGTAATCAAAACCAATTTCATTGTTAGTTGAATACATAATGTCACAATTGTATGCTGCTCTTTTTTGTTCTTGATTATATTCACGATAATTGATGCCTACTGTTAGTCCTAAAAATTCATAAATTTTACCCATCCAGACAGCATCACGACCAGCTAAGTATTCGTTTACTGTGATAATATGTACTCCATCACCAGTTAAAGCATTTAAGTAAGCTGGTAAGATTGATGTCAATGTTTTACCTTCACCAGTTTTCATTTCAGCAATGTTACCATAATGAATAGCTAAACCACCTAATAATTGTACATAGTATGGTTTTTCACCAATAACACGATAAGCGGCTTCTCTTGCTACGGCAAAAGCTTCTACCTTAATATCTTCTAATGTTTCTCCATTTTTTAGTCTTTCTTTAAATTCCGTAGTTTTTGCTTTTAATTCTTTATCTGTTAATTTAGACATTTCTTCATCTAAATTTTCAATTTCATCAGCAATTTTTTGGAATCTTTCTAATTCTTTATATTCATGATCAAATATTTTTTTAAGAAAATTCATACTGTCCATCCTTTCGTCTATATAGTATTTTACCAAAAAAACACTAAAAATAATAGTATTATAAAGAAAAACAGGGCAAAAAATCAAAAATAATTAATCTTTTGCCCTGTTTTTATTCTTTGTTTTGTGATGAGACATGAGAAAAATCGCTTTTGGCGATTATTTCTCTTTAATTAAACCGTAGTTGCCATCTTCACGTTTATAAATGACTTCAATATCTCCTGTTTTTGAATCTCTGAAGATAAAGAATGTATGATCTATTAAATTCATTTGTAAAATGGCTTCGTCTTCGCTCATTGGCTTAAGTTCAACACTTTTGCGTTTAACAATTTTACTTTTATCTTTTTCTGTTTTTTCAACTTCAAAGTCGGTAACAAAGCCAGGAAATTTATCCTTGATTACTTTTTTACTCATTCGCGTTTTGTTCTTACGAATTTGTCTTTCTAACTTATCGATAATTAAATCGATTGCAGCGAAAGGATCTTTGTGACTTTCTTCTGCTCTTAAAATTACTTTTCTAACAGGAATAGTTACTTCTACTTTGTAATTAGGTTCAACAGATCTAATTAAGACAGTAGCGGTAAAATCATCTCCTTCACTAAAGTACTTATCAAGCTTTGAAAGCTTCTTTTCTGAATATTCTTTGATGTCATTTGTGACTTTGACTTTTTTGCCACGGATTATATATTTCATATCATCACCTTCCACTTACATTATAACATAAATTTTATATAATTTATATGATATTGTGTGGGAAATTATGTGTTTTAAATAGAAAAAAAACTACACAAGTGCAGTTTTAATTTCGACAACGTTTTTAGCTTGCAAACCTTTGTCAGTTCTGACTAAATCGAATTCAACGTACTGACCTTCAACTAGCGTTTTGTAGCCAGGTGTAAGAATTGCTGAATAGTGGACGAATATATCTTCTTTATCGTTATATTCGATAAAACCAAAACCCTTCTCATTGTTGAACCACTTAACTTTGCCCTTCATGTCTTACATCTCCCTTCTAGTAAATCTCTTACAATACTAGTATAAATTAATAAGGCCTTTGCTTTCAATGAAAACCATATTACTTATTCCGACAAAATTCTCCATACTACTATATAAAATTTAATGTGCACAGTTACTACATCGACGAGTTTAATTTTACACGTACTAGAGACGTTATTTTGTTCTTTTGCTTTAAAGTGGGTTAATTTTGACTGAATGCTAACAAGTGTTACAAACAAAATACTTTTTTTCATGGTTAGAACCAATTTTTTATATAATAAACATTTCACACATTTTATTTTTAAAAATGCGGTATGCTGTTTAAGGTAAAGAGAGGATTTATATGAAAGAAGTATTTATAAATAATTCCATAAGTTTAATTCAAAAATATTATCCACAATATTCTGAAGAAAAATTGGCTGAATTAAAGTATGGATTACTGGGATTATATTTGATGATTACTAAATCGATTGTTATATTTGGAATTTCTATATATCTGGGCATCTTTAAAGAATTATTGATCTTTACTATTATTTATAATATTTTGCGAGCTCCATCGTTTGGGATGCACGCTTCAAAAAGCTGGATATGTTTAGTTTCTTCAGCTACGATATTTATTTTATCCACTTATCTAAGTTTTAAGCTTTCTATACCAATTAATGTAAAAATTATATTTGGAATAATTGGTATTATATTAATTTATAAAAATAGTCCGGCTGACACTGCTAAGAAACCAATTGTTAGTCCTAAAAGACGTAAGATTTATAAATTCTTGTCAACTTCAATTGCTATTATATTCGTTGTTTCTTCTATGCTTATAGAAAATAATTTTTTGTCAAATGCGTTTATTTTGTCATTATTAATACAGTGTGTGTTGACTTCTCCAACAACTTATAAAATTTGTGGAGAAACTTATGATAACTATAAAAGTTATCAACCTTAATTGATGGTTTAAATTTTATTTAAACATAATTTATAAGAAAGGAGTTTGGTTATGAGTTTTATTGCATCATTATTATCTTCACTAGGTGGCATGTTTGCTAATGTAAGCAGTTCAGCTTGTGCAGGTTGGTGGATTGATGAAGCAGAATGTCCAAAAAGTTTAATTAAATAAAAAATGTAGATTTAATTTTCTACATTTTTATTTTTAATGTTTGGGTGAAAGTATCTCTATTGATACTTTTTTCATTTTCTAATTTACCAGTTTCTTCGCTTAAAATTTTATTTACTAAGGTTAATCCATATCCATGACCATCACCTTTAGTAGTATATTTCATGTTAGTAATTTTATTTAAATCTAAATTACCCTTAAAGTTATTAGTGATATCAATACATAACTCTTCATCCATAACATACATTTCTACAGATATTTCTTTTTTCTTAAGTCCTTTTACTGCTTCAATAGCATTATCTAAAAATACACCTAATATTTTACATATTTTTAAAACTAAGTCCTCGTCTAAATCAATCAAGTCAGTTGCTCTAACTTCTCTGGAAATATTTAATTTATATTTTATTTTCAATTTATCCATTAAACATAATTTTGAATAAATAGTAGCTCTTAATCCTCCCGAAGGAATTTTAGCTGTTTTTTTCATAATCTTATCATTATCTTTTATTTTGTTGTCTACTAATTTATCTATATATTTAATTAAAGTATCCTTATCATTATTATCTTTAATCATGTTTCTAATAGTCAAAAATTCGTTTTTATTTTCATGTGTATCTACTCTAAATTTGTCAATCATAACTTCATATTCTTTTAGACTAGAAATACTGGTTTCATATTTACCACTTATTTTTTCTAATTCCTGTTGTTTTACTACATATCTAGTAACTGTAAATATAAATAGGCCCATTACAACCATATTTATAACTAGTACATAAATCGGATTCCATTGTAAATAACTAGAACATGTAGAAAAAACCGCTAAAAATAAGAAGAAAATTGAATAAATAGCTATCCATTTGTTTTTCGATTCACTTGAATATTTAATTAAAATATTTGATAAATCATATATTTTCCTTATATTGAAAAGCAAAAGTGCTAACGCAGAAACCATAAAATTTACAAAGATTCCATTATATCCACTTGTATATAACATTGAATCATCAGAAGAAGCTAAAAATGAGGAATATATTATGGCAAAAATCAGTTCTGAAATAATTAAAATGATAGCTGAAACTAAAACACTAACAAGAGATAGCTTAATATCTTTCGTAAAAAAACAATAATTAATTAACAATAATGCTGTTACGTTAATTAATAATTGAATTGCTTGTGAATTGACATGATATTTAAGTGTTAAAATCAAAGATACAATAAACAAAGCTAATAATTTTTTCTGTATTTTTATTTTCTTTTCTTTGTTTAGTAATTTATCCCAAACATATATATAGAAAAATCCAGCAAAAGAACATCCTATAAAGCGAGAAATAAATTCAATGATATTATTCACTTTATATCAACTCCTTATCAAATCTTGTAGAAATTAAATCTGATGTCATGCCATTGTCAAACACAACTTCTTTTTGCGATTTGCTAAAACTTAAAATACGTTTAGTGTTCATGAGGCATGCTCTATGAGTTTTTACAAAGTTGTCATTAACCATATCTTCTAATTCTGATAAACTTTTCCCAACATGGAATTCACTATAATCAGTTACTATTATGCATTTTCTTTCAACACTGTCTCTAGTTATATATAGAATGTCGTCTTGAGGTATGGTGTAAAAAACACCGTTGTCTTTAAATTTGATAATGCTTTTTACTTTAAACATTTGTAATGCTTTATCTAAAGATTTTGTTAATCTTTGTTCACAATTATCAAATTTATTAATGTATGATAAAAATAGAAAGTCATTTTTCATTACTACATGGCCCAATTCCTGATGACCAGTTAAGAATATTAAAACACTATCGACATCTTTAGTCCTAATAATTCTAGCAATATCAATTCCTGATCTTGTTGGGGCTTCAATATCTAAAATATATATTTTGAATGATAATTTAGATTCAACTATTTTCATAAACTCATTATCATAATCTTCAAAAACGTATGTCTTATATTCTAATTTGTTTTTCATCATATATGAATCTACAATATGCTCAACCATTTCTCTGTACTGCTTTACATCATCACAAATAATAAAGTTTATCATAAATCGTACCTTTCCCTCTTTAATTTTGCATATTTAAATTATATTATTTATGTAAATATATCACAATTTGACAAATAATACAATGAAAAAAGGTAATTTTTTTAGATATTACCTTTTGTATTTATAAAACTTATTATCTTGTATTTCTTCGAGATTGAACTTCATCCCAAAATTCTAAACCGGTATCTTTTAAATCACTTAATAAGTCTAAACCATTGGCCGTGGTATCGGCTAACCATTCTTTAAATCTCTCTTGATAATTTGGTACTAAATAATTTAAGATTTCATCTAAAGAGCTTAGAGCGTTTCTAGCATATTCTTTACCTTCGTCGCTTAGTTCATTAAATGTTACTCCATTTATTTCGCCACCATTGAAAACAAAATCTGATAATACTTTAAAATTTTGTAAAGCTCTAGCAAATTCTTGTTGAACAGCTTCACTATTAGCAGCATCAGAAGCAGATTCTTTTAAATTATTGGCTCCATCAAGCATAAGGCTGATGGCAGCTTCAGCGGCTGTGTCTTGCTCTGTTTGGGTTGTTGAAGTTTCATTTACTTCTTCTGTGTTTGTTGGAGTTTCAACGTTTTCTATTGTTTCAGGAGTACTAGTATCTTGAGTTTTGTTTTCTACTGTATTGTTACCGCAACCTGCTAAAGTTGTAATAAAGGCAACTCCACATATCGCGGTCATCATTTTTCTTTGGTATAATTTAAATTTATTTGTCATAATATTTCCTTCTTTCATTTATATTATAACAAATATATTAGTGAAAGTGCAAATTAGACTCCGCCTATTTCTCCATGCTTTCGAAGATATATTTTTCTAATCCAATCGACAGGTATTACTGTTAATGAAAGCAATATTATTACTTCAAATTCGAATGGATTTAATCCGTATGCTCTAAATAAATCTCCGCCATAATATATAAGATATATTTGGACAATTAATATAAATAAAATGATTATTAAAAACACTTTATTTTTAGAAAGATTAGCAAATAAATTTAATCTGTGAGTTCTAGCATTAAAGCAATTAAATATTCCCATAAATATAAATAATCCAAAGAAGGCAGTCATTAAATATCGGTCATCAGCACTATCTCTAAATATACTGTGGATAAATGGTGATTTTAGGAAAAAGACACACATTAGGGCTGAAAAAGTGCCAGTAAATAGAATTTCGTCTTTCATATAGCGGTTAATAATATTTTCATCCTTCTTTTTAGGTTTTTCATACATATATTCTTTAAGTGGTGGTTCAAAGGAAAAGGCAATGCTGGCTAGTGAATCCATAACCATATTAATCCATAACATTTGTATAACTGTAACTGGCGTGTCAACTCCAATGAATGGCCCTATAATAG